>JBHHUW010000006.1:0-37509 GCA_046753945.1 Thermodesulfobacteriota bacterium | reverse complement strand
TCATCGTCAAGGCCTGTGTGTTCTTTAAGGGCAAAGCCCACGTTCTCGCCCACTGTCATGGAGTCAAAGAGCGCGGCGCCCTGAAAGAGCATTCCAAAGCGTTTTCTTGTCTCATACAGCTCTCTTTCCTTGAGAGTCGTTATGTCTGTGCCGTCAATGTACACATGTCCCTCATCAGGCCTTAAGAGCCCTATGATGTGTTTTAAGAGCACGCTCTTGCCGCAGCCGCTTCTTCCGATGATAACGGTAATTTTTTCGCTCGGGGCTTCGAGGTTCAGGCCGTTAAGGACTGTCTTTCCTGCGAAAGCTTTTTTTAATCCTTTTATTTGTATCATAACACGGAATACTCTTAATTTACCTTAGACCAGCAGCGCTGAGATGATATAGTCTGAAGCAAGTATCATCACGCTGCCTGTGACCACGGAGCTCGTGGCGGCCTTGCCAACGCCCTCTGCGCCGCCTTTTGCGTAAAAACCGTGGTAGCAGGCCACGAGGGTGGTTATAAGCCCGAAGACAACGGATTTGGTCAGTCCGCTGAAGATGTCCTGGACATTGACAAAATCTATGGTCCTGCCGATGTAGACGCCGGGGTTTATACCGAGCATCTTTACACCTATTATATATCCTCCCACTACCCCCACAAAGGACGTTACAATAGTAAGAAGAGGGAACATGAGAATTCCGGCCAGTATTCTCGGTACTACGAGATACTTTATGGGATTTATTGCCATGGTCTCAATGGCGTCTATCTGTTCTGTGACGCGCATGGTGCCAAGCTCCGTGGCCATGGCGCTCCCGGCCCGTCCCGTAACCATAAGCCCCGTAAGAACAGGGCCCAGCTCTCTTGCCATACTGAGGGCCACCGTGGGGCCCACGAGGCTCTCGGCGCCGAACCTGTTAAGGGCGTTATAGCCCTGCAGGGCAAGGACCATGCCGGTAAAAGATCCTGTAAGTATGACGACAAAGAGGCTCTGAACGCCGACGAATTCCATCTGTTTAAAAATATTTTTGAGCTTGTAGGGCGGTGTAAAGCTGAAGCGCAGGGCCGTGAAGAGCATTATGGCCATACTGCCGGCGCCCTTGATGAACTGGCCGGCCATTATACCAATTTTTTCAAGATAAGACTTCACCGGTATATCCTTGGCACGCGTTTTGTAATATTACAGAATATTTCGTAGCTTATGGTGCCGGTTTTTTCAGCTATCTCAGAGGCCGTAATCTCCTCATCGCCATCTCTGCCTATGATGGTCACCTCATCGCCTTTTTTTACGCCTGGTATCTCAGTTACATCGCACATAGTAAGGTCCATGCAGATGAGCCCCCTTATAGGCGCTTTTTTGCCACGTATTATAAGATCACCACAGCCCGAGAGCTTTCTTGGAAGGCCGTCGCCGTATCCAACTGGCAGGGTGGCTATAATGGAGTCCCTCTCTGTCACAAAGGTCTGGCCGTAGCTTACGGGGCTGCCGGCGGGTAGATGCTTTAATTGAAGGACTCGTGTCTTAAACTCCATTACGGGTTTAAGACTTATCTTTTGCCGAAGAACCTCGGCGGGGTACGAGCCATAGAGCATGATGCCTGGCCTTACAAAGTCAAAGTGAGAACCCCGCAGGTTTAGTATAGCGGCGCTATTTGCCATGTGCCGGTATTTTACCTTAAAACCTTGCTCTTTTATCAAAGCCGCGGTCTTGTTGAAGGCGCTAAGCTGGGCGGAGGAAAACTCACTGCCGGCAACCTCGGCCTCTGAAAAGTGGGAGAGCAGGCCCTCAAGGCTGAGGTTTTCCATTTCCTTGAATTTTTCAAGGAAAGAGAGCGTTTCCCCTGGCCTTATGCCGATGCGCGACATGCCCGTGTCAATCTTTAGGTGAACGGGTTTTACAATCTTTTCTCTTGCCGCCTTTTCCTGAACGAGGAGTGTGGACTCCATATCGTGGATTACAGGGGTAAGGCCCAGGGTGAAGATAAGGTCAAGGTCATCTCTCCAGACCCCGCCGAGGACAAGGATTGGGGAGGTGATGCCCGATTCCCTGAGGGCTATTGCCTCTCTGGCCAGGGCAACGGCGAAGAACTCACAGCCAAGAGCCTTAAGCTCAGCGGCAACTCTGCCGGCGCCGTGGCCGTAAGCATCGGCCTTTACCACGGCCATAATCCCGGTCTCTGGGGATAGACTCCTTTGAAGCTCGCGGTAATTGTGACTTAAGGCGTCCCTGTGGATAATCGCACGGGTTGGCCGCTTGAGCAATGGAATGAAGCCTCCTTCTATTTATGGAATCATATCCTGCGCATATTACATCTCGGCAGGTAAGTGTCTCATTATACATGGAAACAAGTAGGAAGTCTTCTTAAAATTTTTGGGAAAAGGCGGCTGAAGGCGCCTCAGTTGGAGAGACGGGTCTGAAGAAATATGGATGTTTTTTTGAGGTAAATGAAGGTTTTTAAAGATAAATGCAGGCGGTAATGTCATTATAGGTAAGGCTGGGACAGCTTATCAAAAGATGGAGAAGTTGGTCAGGTGAAGTCTTCCAGGAGTTCAGGCTTTACGCTGAGGCGTTTACCCAGTTTTTTAAGGGCCTCGCCCTCAATCTGCCGCACACGTTCTCTGCTGAGACCCAGTCTCTCGCCAAGGGTTTGCAGGCTCACGGGGTCCTCGGCCATGACACGGTCTGCTATTACAAGGCGTTCCTTTTCGTTAAGGGTATCCAGGGCCGTGTTTATCTCTCTCTTTGCCAGTGCATGTGTCTCAGCACGGGCTACCACCTCTTCCTGGCCCGGTGCCTCTGCGCTAAGGAGATCCTGATGAGTTGTCCTGTCTTCTCCTATGGGGGCGCTAAGGGAGAGGTCTCTTGCCGTGCCGCCGGGCAGCGAACTCGCCTCGCTGGCCGTAAGCTCGGGGTTTTTGTAAAAGAGCGACTTTTTAAGGGCCCGTGTGCCGCGTTTTACCAGCCCTACTGTCTTTATGATGTAGTCCTGTATATAAGAGCGTATCCACCATGTGGCATATGTGATGAAGCGGAACCCCTTGTAAGGATTGAATTTTTTTACGGCAGCCATGAGGCCGATATTGCCTTCCTGAATGAGGTCCGAGAGCCTGGCCCCGTATTTACGGTACTCGCGCGCTACCTTTACCACATAGCGCAGGTTCGAGGTTACGAGCTTATGGGCGTCTTCAAGAGAGCCTTTCTCGTAGTATCTCTCGGCAAGGGTCCTCTCTTCAGCGGGGTCAAGAAGGGGATACCTGCCAATCTCTGCAAGATAGAGGTCTATGGAATCTGCAACTACCGGAAGGTTCATCGTAATCTACTCCTCTAAGAAAAGGTTACTTTTTAAAAACCAACCTATGGCTTTAAAATGTAACTCATACCCTGAACTCTGATGGTTCCATGTTGGTTAGCACTCTATGTCAGGGAGTGCTAATATTATAGGTTAAAAAAGAGGATTTGTCAAGATGGAATTTCTCTGCGGGCTTTCTTCCGATTATGGCAAGGCGGAGTATGGCGAGGCCCTCTCAGGTATGGTTTTTAGTGGCAGGGGAGTAGAAGCGCCTCTCTTAATAATCCCTTATTTTCCCGTTACTCCAATTTGCCCGGTTACCCAAATTGCCCGGTTGCTCCGATTTGCCCGGTTGCCCTGATTTGCCCGGTTGCTCCCTCTGGCCCAAGGTCTCTTAGTGGGACTCTTCCATGGCGCTGCCAAAGTACATCATGGAGAGCAGGGCGAAGATAAAGGCCTGAATAAGAATTACAAGGACGCCGAGGACCGTGGAGATAATGAGAAGCGGGAATGCGTATGGCATGAGTTTCAGGAGTACGCCTACTATCTGTTCGTGGCCCATCATGTTACCGAAGAGCCTCAGTGAGAGAGATAGCGGTCTTGCCATATGTCCCACCAGTTCTATAGGTATCATCAGTATGGCAAGGGCCCAGACAGGACCTACAAAGTGCTTGTAGTATTTTACGCCGTGTGACTTTATGCCGATAATATGAGTGAGCACAAATATGATTAGAGCGAGACCCACGGTGGTGTTAAGGTTTGCCGTAGGCGGCACGAACCCGGGGATAAGCCCCATGACGTTTGATAGGAATATAAAGAGCGTGAGGGTGAAGATAAATGGTTTGAAGGCCTTTCCTCTTGGCCCCATGGTCTCGTCGATGATGTCTGAGAAGAATGTTATGAATAGCTCGCAGACACTCTGCAGCCTTCCCGGCACAATTTTGAGGCTTCTTGCGAATAAGAGGGAGAAAATAAGGAGACCCACGATAATGTATATCATCAGCGCCGTATGATTTTCGAGACCAAAGGTGGGGAGTAATATGGAATGGTGCATCTTACTTGAGCTCCTCTTTAGCTATGAATATTAGTGACGCAGTGGCAACGATAACCGATAAGGCGATACCTGCCAGCGGCGGCCACGGGTTGCTGAGCACTCCTCTTGATACGAGGATAAAGATTATGGCTGCCGTAATGGCAAAACGAAGGTAATATCTTGTAGATACAAACCTCATGGCTTTTTCCGGGTTCATGGCCAGGGCCTTTCTGACTATACGGAAGAGCCAGAGCAGGTTGACAAATCCCAAGAGATATCCTGCCGAGAAGCCAAGACTAAAGCCATTTAGCGTGATAGCGGTAATAACGGCTACGGTCACGCCGAGGCTGAGGTTAGCCAGGGCCACCTTGAAGATACCCGGCAAGGCCCCGCTCATGGCGATGTCTTTAGCCTGAACTGCCATATTTTTTCGCCATGTTATATATGTTGGTAAAACCCGCCGCTATTCCAATTACAAGACAGATAATGGTAAGCCAGGGGCCTGTCCCAAAGTACCTGTCGAGATAAAACCCTATGGCCAGCCCCACAAAGGTGGAGGCCACGAGTTGAGCGCCAATGGTTACGAGCTGGAAAAGTGCTCCGGGCGCTTTTTTTGAGTTTTTTTTACCTTTATTGAGCCCTGGGCCTTCTACTGACACCTGATTAATCCTTAGTAAAGGCCAAGATCGGCGATGCTCTGTTTATTTAACATGGAAGCCTCTGTAAGTCAATTTTTTTCGCTCTTGAGGGCGTCCATTGCAGGGTGTTTTTTTAACTCAAGATTCGCGGCGCTGATACTGATGTATAATTCTTTAATCGGTCCTCTTGAAGGATACCCTTTTAAATGTCCTCTTGCCGAGCTGAAGTAGAAAACCCTTGTCTGTTGGGACTGTGGCGTCTTTGTCCATGATTTTTTCGTTCTCAAGGCGCACGCCGCCCTGTCTCATGAGCCTTATGGCGGCTGAGGTGCCTGTGGCGAGATTTATCTCAACAAGGAGTCTTGGGAGCCATACCTCCGGCTCATCCGTGGTGAACTCAACTTCCTCTATCTCTTGCGGTATTTTTTTGTCTTTAAAGAGGGAGCTAAAGGCCTTTTTTGCGGCAGCGGCCTCGTTCTGGCCGTGAAAACGGGCGGTTATCTCCATGGCAAGGTCTTCTTTGGCCTCTTTTGGGTGTACGGAACCCGCTTGAATTGCCTCGATTCTTTCCTCCGGGGCTGTGGAGAGCAGTTGAAAATACTTAACCATAAGCTCGTCGGATATGGACATTATTTTTCCATATATCTCCGAGGCCGGCTCTGTGATGCCTATGTAGTTTCCAAAAGTCTTGCTCATTTTTTTTACGCCGTCCGTGCCCTCAAGGAGCGGCATGGTAAGGACGCACTGTGGGACCTGGCCCATGTCGCGCTGCAGTTCCCTTCCCACAAGGAGGTTAAAGAGCTGGTCCGTGCCGCCAAGCTCTACGTCGGCGCTGAGCACCACGGAGTCGTAACCCTGAATAAGGGGGTAGAGGAACTCGTGAATGGCAATGGGCTGACCGTTGCGGTAGCGCTTGGAAAAGTCCTCCCTCTCAAGCATCTGCGCCACTGTGTACTTTGACATGAGGCTGATGAGGTCTGTTGTGGTCAGCCTGTTCATCCATTCGCTGTTATAGACTACCTCTGTCTTACTGGCGTCGAGGATCTTAAAGACCTGCTCTGTGTAGGTCTTTGCGTTGGCGGTTATTTCATCGCTGCCAAGGGCGGGGCGCGTCTCGTTCCTTCCCGTGGGGTCGCCTATTTTGGCCGTAAAGTCGCCTATAAGGAGGATTATGGTGTGCCCGAGGTCCTGAAAAGTCTTGAGCTTATGTATGAGCACGGTGTGCCCGAGATGGAGGTCCGGGGCCGTAGGGTCGAAACCGGCCTTCACCTTAAGGGGTTTTTTGTTCTTTACGGAGTCTTCGAGTTTTTTTGTAAACTCCGGCACTGCTATTACATCAAGAGCGCCCCTGCTGATAATCTCAAGCTGTTTTTTTGCATCCAAAAGCGCGTCCATGAGTTTTTCTCTATGTCCTTATCTACGGCCCGGGCCCCGGGGGGCAGTGGGGCATAGGGGCTAAGCCTTTTTAAGGTTTTTTTTAATACGTTTAATCTCTGTAGCGCGGCCATTGGCGGGGTTAAGGGCGAGGAATACGCCCTGGAGCTCTACATCGCCCTTGGCCACCTCAAGCCTTACGGGCATGGAGGTTAGAAACCTCTCCATGACTTTTTCTTTTCTCATGCCGATAATGGAGTCCATTGGGCCCGTCATGCCTGCGTCGGTGATAAAGGCCGTGCCCTGAGGAAGAATCCTCTCATCGCTGGTCTGTACATGAGTATGTGTGCCGATAACGGCGCTTACAAGGCCGTCCATGTGCCAGCCCATTGCCATTTTTTCACTGGTGGTCTCGGCGTGCATGTCCAGAAGAATGAGCTTGGTCTCTTCGCGAATTTTTCCGGCTATCTCACGGGCCGCCTTGAAGGGGCAGTCCAGGGCGTTCATAAAGACCCTTCCGGCAAGGTTTATAACTCCCACCTTCTGCCCTGAGGCACAGGTAAAGATGGTCCACCCTTTGCCTGGAACTTCGGCGGGGTAGTTGTGGGGCCGCAGCAGGTCGGCGCGATTCTCAAGACATGGGACAAGGTCTTTTCTGTCCCAGATATGGTTGCCCGAGGTGATGATATCAATATCAAGTCCTTTTAGCTCCTCGAAGACCTCCCGTGTTATTCCAAAGCCACCGGCGGCGTTCTCGCCGTTTGCCACGACTATGTCGGGGCTGTACTCGTAGACAAGGTCGGGCAGGAGCCCCCGGAGGGCCAGCCTTCCGGGCTTTCCTATGATATCGCTTATGAAGATTATCCTAACCGCGGAGCCGCTCATAAGGGTCTGAACTACCTCGCGTACTCCACCGCCCTTGATTCTCTAATGACGGTAATCTTAATCTGCCCGGGATAGCTCAGCTCTTTTTCAATTTTTTGCGCTATGTCTTTTGAGAGCAGTACGGCGTCATCATCGCTGACGGTTTTATTTCCCACCATTACACGAATTTCTCTGCCTGCCTGTATGGCGTAGCACTTGTCAACGCCGGGAAAGTCCCTTGCTATGCCCTCTATCTCGTCTATCCTCTTGACGTAATTTTCAAGGCGCTCACGTCTTGCTCCGGGCCTTGCCGCCGAGAGGGTATCGGCGGCCTGAACAAGGACACCGAGTATAGTGGGCTGTGTGTCGTTGTGGTGAGAGGCTATGGCGGAGACTATTTTCGGAGCCTCGCCGAACCTCTTTGCCAGCTCCGCTCCAATGGCGGCATGGGGCCCCTCTACCTCGTGGTCAACGGCCTTGCCTATATCATGGAGCAGGCCTGCGCGTTTTGCCATCTTCACCGAGAGGCCCAGCTCCGCGGCCATGATGCCGCAGATAAAGGCCACCTCCATGGAGTGGGCGTAGACGTTCTGCGTATAACTTGTCCTGTATTTAAGGCGCCCAACGAGTTTTTGCACCTCTTTATGTATGCCATGGAGGCCTGTATCAAAGACCGCGCTCTCGCCGGCCTCTATCATGGATTTATTTACCTCTTTTTCCACCTTTGCCACAATGTCCTCGACGCGCGAGGGGTGGATTCTGCCGTCTGAGATTAGGCGTTCAAGGGACTGGCGCGCGATTTCTCTTCTTACGGGGTTATGGCCCGAGAGTATGACGGCCTCAGGCGTATCGTCTATAATGACGTCTATGCCCGTGGCAGCCTCGATGGCCCGTATGTTCCGGCCCTCTCTGCCTATGATGCGGCCCTTCATCTCGTCATTTGGCAGGTTCACTACAGAGACGGTTTTTTCCGCCACATACTCGCCGGCGTACTTCTGTATGGCAAGGGCGATGATGTTCTTGGCTTTTTTATCGGACTCTGCGGTGAGTTCCTCCTCGATTTTTTTGAGAGTCTTTCCTGCCTCGTGCCTGGCCTTCTGCTCCATCTCCAGAAGGAGCATGTTCTTGGCCTCCTCGGCGCTCATGCCGCTTAGCCCCTCAAGCTTGTCGCGCTCTCTCTCGATAAGGGACTCCATCTCGCCCTCCAGGTCCTTAACGTGCTTTTCCTGTTTTTCCACAAAGCGTTCGCGCTTTGATATTTCTTTTTCCCGTCTCTCGGCGGCATCGTATTTTTTGTCGAGGTTCTCCTCTTTATTCTGTATGCGTCTTTCCTGGGCGTGGAGTTCCTTCTGTCTCTCCTGAGTCTCCTTGTCGCGCTCGCTCTTTCCCTGAAGCACTATATCCTTGGCCTGCAGGGCGGCCTCTTTACGTGTATTCTCGGCCTCTTTTTTTGCCTCGGCCACGATTGATTCCGCCATGGAACCCGAAGCCTTCACATTGGCCTCTACTATTTTTTTTCTAAGGGCAAACCCAACACCCAGACCTACAAGTATGGCAATAACCGCTGTAACCGCAAGAATTATGCCTGTATAGATATCCATATTAACGACCCCCTGTTGCTGTATATATTAAAGAGGTTGGAGCAGAAGATTAAGTGCAGGGGTTTTTTCGCCCCCTTCTACCGCAACCTCCACCTAAGTCAGGTGTGTAGCAGGCCTACACCCGGTCATCCTCCTCTACGGAGGTCCTGATGAGGCCTTTATCTGTAATAATGTAGTCCATACTCACATCAAATGCCTCTCTTGGTATGGAGTCCATTATCTGAAAATCATAGGCAAGGGCTGCAAGGGGGCACTTAATGTCTGAGAGCGCCCTGTCATAGTACCCTTTTCCAAAACCCAGTCTGGCCCCGTTAGTATCAAATGCCACTCCGGGCAGTACAATGAGGTCCAGTTCACCGGGGTTTATCTCCACTTTTACCGCCCCGGGCTCTCTAATGTCATATGCCCCGGGTGAGAGCTCGTCAAGGGAGCTCACGGAGAGAAATCTCATCTCCATTGCACCCTTGAATACCCGCGGATAATAGATATCCTTTTTTTCAAGGCTGGCGCTCAAGAAAATATCATCTGTAAGGACCTCGTTCTCACAGCTTGAGTAGAGGGCTATCTTTTGAGCCTCCTTGAACAAAGGTGAGTCCACGAGGTTTTTCTGTATGATGGCGCTCCTGGCCCATACAGCCTCAAAGGTCAGCTCTCTACGCATCTCAAGAAGTTTTTTTCTGAGATGCTCCTTGGCAAGATCTGCTCGCATTTCGGGCTTTAGCTTATGGAAGGACTGGATGGATGGTGTCTTGCCGGGTGAGGTGTGCTATCTTTTGAGAATAAGCACAGAGATGGGCCTGTAAAGGCTTATCTCAATGCCAGGGTACTCTCTACAAGGTTATGAAAATACCCAAAGAAGGGTTTTCTTCGGCTCTTGGAAATTAAAGAATGGTCTCTTATATACCTTCTTTGAGCTCTGTAAAAGATAGTGTCCTCTATTTAAAAAACCCTCTCCCCCGCCTGTGCCGTATCGGCCGCATTTTGAACCTGTCAATGACAGGTGGGCGCCATGATAACTGTTTTCGTCTTTCCCGGTAAGGGACGTGACGGCCACAAGACAGGGATGGCTCCCTCTTTGCGTCTATTGGTTCTAACATACAGACCGATTACGAACACCGCAGGGGAGAGGTCCCTCAACATCCAATCCTTTTTTCTATAAAATCAGTAAGTTCTCTGGAATGCCTTTCTACCTTCTCAAGTCTTTCTCTTGTCTTTATAACTTCTCCGGTAATGTTAAGCGCTGCCAGAAGTGCAACATCAAGGGTGGAGACCGCCCTTGTGCCTTCCTTAACCTCCTCAATCTTCTTGTTGAGATAGGCCTCAACTGTTCTCATGTATTCCGTACCCTCGCCGCTTTTCACTACAAGGCTATGGTTGTTGAGATTTAGTTCTGCTGTTTTTCCCATTTTACAGACCTTATGTCTATCTTACAGAACTTTTCGCGCTTTCTTCAGACCGCTACTGCTGCATATGATTGGGCTTTATTTTTTTTCTGCTCTCTACTCTGCGTAACTCAGAGTCTTCTTACTTTACTACTGCCGGTCCTCAGACAACTGCTCCCGGCCCTCAGTCTACTACGCCGGCCCTCAGACAATTTTTTCGTTGGCTTAACAGGGCCCTTCAGCCGCGTCGTCCTCTCATTCAGCCCCCTTGGCCTACGCGCTTATGCGCCTGATACCAAGCCCTCTACCTGGCTGATGAGGGCGTCTACTTTATCGCGCACCAGGGTTCGTTGGTTGCTGAGTTTATCGAGTTTTTTCCTGAGGCTCTTTATCTCCAGTTCCTTCATGTGAAGGCCGGTTCTGAGCTCTTGATTTTCCGCGCTGGCGGTCTCATATTTGCTTACCAGCTCTTTAATGCTTTTCTCAAGCTCTTCAAGCACTTCTCTTCCTCCACGTGTACTATGATTTTACGATTTCAGGGGAAAAAAGTCAAGAGTAATGATTTTTGGCGGTTAGTGATAAAAAACCCCCTAAAAAGGGGGTTTTGGGGGTTTTTTTTGTTTTGCGGGGGCTCTCTCAGTAGGCGTAAAGCTGGCCATAGGGCCTTGCCGAGACAGGGAGGAGTTTTGAGAATTTCTTGCTCATTATCTCATCAATATCCAGTGAAAAATCAGCGCAATATTCGGTGAGGTACTTCTTAAGGTTCTTTATATCATCGTCGTCTGTCTCAAAGATGCCTACTTCTTTTCCGCAGTATTTTTTCTCAATCTCTCCGCGGATAAATATCTCACCTCCGTGCATACCCGTTGCAAGGTAGTCACCTACGATGGGCTCGCCTTCCTTTAAGTTGAGACCGAGGAGTATGAGGACACCTCCTGCCAGGTACTCGCCAAAAAAGTCTCCGGCGCTGCCTCCGGCAATTATGCAGGGAATCTGTCTGCCGAGACCCTTCATGTGTATGCCCACTCGATACCCCACGTCGCCGCGGATGTGGAGTTTTCCGCCCCTCATGCCATAACCAAGGACATCACCGGCGTTTCCGTGAATGACGATCTTGCCGCTGTTCATGGTATTGGCGATGTTATCCTGGGCATTGCCCTTTACCTCCAGTGTGGGCCCGTCCATGAAGGCGGCCATATCATTACCGGGCACGCCCTCGATATTGATAGTGGCCTTCTCACGTAGCCCATCGCCTATGTAATACTGGCCGTTTATGTTCTGTAGTGTTATCTCTTTATGACCCTCACTGAGGGCTGCCCGGACTTTAGCGTTCAGTTCCTTGAAGTGCAGGCCTTTTCCATTGATTACGTGCATGAGAAGTATCTCTCCTTACTGGATTTATACTCTAAAAGTTCATCTGTGAGCGTCTTAACTCTTTAAATGCGGCGTCTGCCAAAACCATTGGTCTTGTCTATTTGCGCCTTGTTTATGCAGCGCCCGTTCATCCAGGTGGCGGGATATTAGGCCCCTTATCTTCCGGCGGGTTTTACGCCGAGCATGTCAAGGGTCTGGTCGTCGAGCCCCACTCCGCGAAGCCTCTCACGGTTACCGCGCAGGCTCTCTATGGCGTTGAGGCCAAGGGCTCCGAGAATTTCCTTGATCTCGTGGTCCCAGGCCCGCAGGAGGTTTGTAAGGCGCTCTCCGTAGACCTCGGGGTCGAGCCGTGCCGTCAATTCCGGTCTCTGTGATGTAATGCCCCAGGAGCAGTTTCCGGTGTAGCATTTTCCGCAGACCGTGCAGCCCATGGTAATAAGGGCCGCCGTGCCAAGGGCTACGGCATCGGCCCCCAGGGCTATGGCCTTAACAGCGTCGGCGCTTGAGCGTATGCCGCCGGCGGCTATTACGGAGGCCTCGTTCCTGATGCCCTCCTGACGGAGCCTGTCGTCCACGGCGGCGATGGCGTGCTCAATGGGGATGCCGAGGTGGTCGCGTATTATGGACGGCGCCGCGCCTGTGCCGCCCCTGAAGCCGTCAAGATAGACTATATCAGCGCCGGCGCGGACAATACCAGAGGCAATGGCGGCTACGTTATGGACGGTGGCTATCTTTACAGAGACGGGTTTATAGTCTGTAGCCTCTTTTATGGCGTAGATAAGCTGCCTGAGGTCCTCAATTGAGTAAATATCGTGCTGGGGAGCCGGGCTGATGGCGTCTGTGCCCACAGGTATCATACGGGCGCTTGCCACCTGTTTGGGTATCTTTTCCCCGGGCAGGTGTCCGCCTATTCCGGGTTTCGCGCCCTGGCCTATCTTTATCTCCACGGCAACTCCGGCGTTAAGGTAATCGGGGTTTACGCCGAACCTTCCCGAGGCTACCTGCACTATTACGTTCTTGCGGTATGGGTATATGGCTTCGTGGAGCCCGCCTTCACCGGTGTTCATTACTGTTCCGGCGTTTGTGGCGGCCATGGCAAGCACTCTCTGGGCGTTGAGGCTGATGGAGCCAAAGGACATGGGCGAGAAGATTACGGGCAGGCTAATCTTTATCTGCGGCGGCAGAGGCCCGGCCAGCTTGAGCTCTCCTTTTTTGTCTTTCTTAAAGTTCAGGCTCGATGGTTTTTTACCAAGATAGGTGCGCAGCTCCATGGGCTCGCGAAGCGGGTCTATGGATGGGTTTGTCACCTGACAGGCATCAAGGAGCAGGTGGTCGAAGAGTATGGGGTAGGGAAGATCGCTTCCCATGCCCGAGAGGGGCATTCCACCTGTCTCGGCCTGCTTCTTGACGTTTCTTATATGGTTAAAGGACCAGTAGGCGTTGGTCTTGAACCTTGTGGGGTTATTAAGTATCTCAATGGCCTCTACGGGGCAGTAGTGGTAGCACCGCAGGCACTTTACGCACCTCGAGGTATCTATCTGCACCCTGTCGCCGCCCCAGTCGTAGACGCTCCAGCCGCAGTTGCGGATGCACCGTTTGCACCTGATGCACTTATCCGTATCTATTGTCGCCAGATAATCAGGCGGCGCCTGACTCTTGAACATGCTGTCCTCCAGAACTCTATCGCTACCTCTCTGCCTTAAGTGCAGAGAGTGTGTTAGTTAAGTTAAGTTCATTAAACCCCTGCAGAACTCACCTGCCCGTGGGCAGGAGCAGAAGAAGAAAAATCTTAATCCTCATCTACAGTGGCTATTACAGGGTCTCCTGCCCGCGGGGCCCATACCTTATCAGGGGCCGGGCATATCTCCCGAATGGCTGATTCCTCGCTTGCCATGTATACAAAGTCGTCTTTTGTTGCGGCCACAAGAGGCCGAAGTTTTATTCTGTCGTTTATGCCCACCAGTCCTTTGCTGTGACCAAAAAGCAGCGAGAAGGGGCCGTTGAGCATGGCGCTTCCGTATGTCATACGAAGGGCCGTGAGCACGTCTTTTTTATCTTCCTCAAGGTCGTCTATATCCTTCCAGAAAGGGGCCGCCAGGGTGGTGCAGGCAGTCTGAACATCAAGGCCGTGCTTTCTTACAAGGAGGTCGAGGATATATGTTACCACCTCGGTATCGGTAAGGAGCATGAGCTTGTAGCCGAACATCTCCAGGTATCTCTTGTTTATGCCATAGGAGGAGATCTCACCGTTATGGACAATGGACCAGTCAAGGAGGGTAAATGGATGGGCCCCGCCCCACCAGCCCGGGGTATTTGTGGGAAAGCGCGTGTGCGCCGTCCAGATATAACCCTCGTACTCCTCGAGGCGGTAAAACTCGGCAATCTCGGCTGGGTTGCCAACGCCCTTGAAGGCGCCCATGTTTTTACCGGAGCTGAAGACGTAGACGCCGTCCATCTCGGAGTTAATCTTCATAACCGTGTTGACGACAAAGTCCTCTTCGCCCTCTATGGAGCTGAGCTTCTCTTTCTTGGGCGTAACAAAGTAACGCACAAGGAGCGGCGAGATGGGTATGGCATCTACGGGAGTGGTGTCTATTTCTTCGGTCTTTTCTATATTAAAGTTGTGCTTAAGAAAATCCTCGGCCCCGAACCTTACGGAAGGGTCGTCGTACATGATATGAAAGGCGTAGAACTCGGCGAAGTCAGGGTATATGCCGTAGGCCGCGTAACCGGCGCCAAGACCATTGCCCCTGTCGTTCATAAGGCGGAGCGATTTCGCGATGACCGATCCGCTCACCCTTGTTTTTTTCTTGCTGAGCAGCCCCGTAAGGCCGCAGCCCGAGATGTCTTTCTGATAATTATGGTTCATAGGTTTTTTTACCTGTCTGTGTTTTATTGAAAATCCGTCTTTATGAAAAAGCCGTCTCCCTTATCAACTTTCTCCCCCATTATCCCCTTTTTCCTGCGGGTCTTTGTCCTTTAGTATGGCAAGGAGTTTTTTTACCTCGCCGCCGCCGCTCTTGCAGGGCTCGGGGAGGTTGTATTTTTTTCTTCCCGGCTTGTTGGGCTCGCCAAGTTTGCCTGTCTTTTCAAACATGGCCCAACCCCTCTGTACCTGCGGCGGGTAGAGCCCTTTTTTTGTGGCTATTGTCCTCATGGCGGTCATGGCGTTCTCAAAGCCGTAGTGCTGATAGCACATCTCAAGGCAGTGGTGACACTCAAGGCACTGCCAGATAGACTTTGATTCCAGCCATTTCTCATAACTGCCATCCAGTATGTCTTTGATTACGGCCCTGGGGTCGTAGCCCGGCAGGGCGATACAGCAGGGACATACCTCGTAACAGGCGCCGCATTTACGGCACTCTTCGAGGAGCCTGAAATTAAGGTGCGACTTTAACATTGTAAAAAAACCTCTTACGGTGTTTCTTATCTGGAGCCTGCTCTATGCCAGCTCCCCGGGCCTGTTCAGCACATCGTCTATGTCTTCAGACGGCCCGGTCTTCTCAAGCTCTTTTTCCCATTTTTCCATAAAGGGCGTTACATCCACACGGTGCCCCTTCATGCCCAGTTCCTCGGGGGTGAGCCCCAGGGCAAGACCAAGGAACTCTGTAAAGTATATTACAGGCGTGTATATCTTCTCGCCTTCTTTAATCATAAGGTACTGGTTGTTATCAAACTGCTGAAAGCACGAGGGACAGCAGACAATAAGGGCGTCGGCCTCTATCTTTTTAAGTTCAATGAGTTTTTCGCGGGCCAGATGAAGGGCGTTCTCGTGCTGGTCCACCCTGTCAAGGCCCTGACCGCAGCACATCATCTTTGACCTGTGTCCCAGGCTCCTGGCGCCGAGCCACTCTATGAGCTCGTCGAACTTTACCGGGTCAAGGGGGTCGTCGTTCTTCAACGCGTGAGAGGGGCGTATCATGTGACAGCCGTAATGTATGGCCACCTTCATCCCGGCAAATGTCTTCTTAATCTTGCGCTGGATTGTGTTCTTGCCAACGTGGTCATGAAAAAAAGGCACGAGGTGAAATAGCGCTGCCTCTCCTGTGAACTCTTTATCCACTTCTTTCAGGAGGTCGTTTACCTCTTCTTTCTCCCCCGGGTTATGGAGGAGGTCTTCCTTTACAGTGGCCAGGTTTGATACGCAGCCCGTGCATGGGCTGACAAGGTCCATTCCAAGGCCGTCAACAAGACTAACGTTTCTCGCCGCCGTAATGGCAAAGGCCTTTGGGTCAACGTTATTTATAAGTGATTTTTCCGGACAGCACGTAAAGCCGTTAACATCCCTGTACGGCAGTTTGAACGCCTCAAATACCAGACGCGAGGATTTTTCCAGAAAAGGGAAGCGGGCCTGAATGGTGCAGCCCCAGAAAACGGCGAACTCTTTCATATAATTTTTAACCTTAACACTCCCTCTACCGCCGGGAGGCCTCTAACTAAAAGTATTGGAAGGCCCATAAGGGCCAAGAGATTTAAATGGCCATGCCACGGCATCAAGTTTACGTGGCACGGCCTATTTTTTAGCACAACAGGGTCGCCGCGAGAGGTCCTTTCTTTAAGTGGCCTCAGGCAGGTACGCAGGCGTCCGTAGGACAGACTTCAGCGCATTTGGGCTCGTCGAAGTGGCCTACGCACTCCACGCATGCCTCGGGGTCTATGACATAGATGTCACCCTCGGAAATGGCGCTTACAGGACACTCGGGCATACAGACCCCGCATGCTACACAGTCATCGGTAATTGTTAATGCCATGGCTATCACCACCTTTCCCTTATTACAAGGATTAAAAGTAAACGCAACTGTCCGTTTGTATACAGTATACTAACTCAGGTGAAGATAAAAGACAAGTGTTTTTTTGGCCCGTTGTTTTTTTCTTTCAGAAGTGCTAATTTGAGTCTTCTCTGCGCTAAAAGCCCGGTCCCCCTGGACGAAGCACGGCGCGGGGTCTTATTTTATCATCTATGGTCTTTATATTATCGCCCATATGCTAAAGAAGAGAGTAAAAAACCTCGCTCCCCTTGCGCTTCTCGTGCTCGTGGCCCTTATATACTCCAATGTCATGGGCGCTCCTTTTATCTTCGATGACCTGAAGTATATAGTGGGGAACGCCTTCTTAAGAGACCTCTCCAACTTCCAGCACATTTCCGGCACACGGTACGTTGTTTTCTTTAGCTTTGCACTGAACTACGTAGCCGGGGGCCTCGGTCCCGGTGGCTATCATCTTGTAAATATCGCCATACACGGACTTAACTCCATAGTGGTTTACTTCCTCGTAAGAGCCCTTTTTGAGACCCCCTCCTGCAGCTCCGGAGCAGGGCAGGCGGCCCATGAGGAGGGCGGGGCGGGCATGGAGGCTACGGGGGCGGGCTTCTGGATAGCCATAACCACTGCCCTCATATTCGCGGCCCATCCCCTTGAGACCGAGGCCGTGGCATATGTCTCGCAGAGGTTCGCCTCTCTTGTAGCCCTTTTTTATCTCCTCTCCCTTTATTGTTATGTAAGGTCGAGGTTTTTTATTCTGGCCCGAAAAGCGGTGCCTGGGCTGGCCCTCTTCGTCCTTGCCTTTATACTGGGCCTTCTCGCGCAAAAATCCAAGGAGACGGCCTTTACGCTGCCCTTGCTTATTATCCTCACAGAGTTTTTCTTCTTCCAGAGAGGGGCTTCTACCTTAAAGGATAAGGGCGGCCTCCTTGTGCTCCCCTTCTTCGCGCTCTTTGCAGTAATCCCACTGGAGCTTTTTTCCCGAAGTGGCGCTGTAACCGAGGGGATTGCGGGCAAACTGCGCCTTCTTCAGTTAGAGGAGCTTGCCACGCTCTCAAGGTCTGATTACCTCCTTACCCAGTTCAGGGTCATTGTCACATACATTAGGCTTCTATTCTTCCCTCTGGGGCAGAGCGGGGATTATGATTACACGATTTATAAGAGCTTTTTCACTGCGCCTGTATTCTTCTCCTTCATATTTCTCCTTATAGTATTCGTCCTCGGAATCTACCTCGCTCTGCGCTCGGCGAGGACAAGAAGCGCCCTTGGGCTTATGGCAGGTTTTGGTATACTATGGTTCTTCATCACTATCTCCGTAGAGTCATCTATCGTGCCTATTAAGGATGTCATCTTTGAGCACAGGGTATATCTACCCTCTGCGGGGTTCTTTTTGTGTATAACCTCTCTGTATTTTTACCTGGCAGAGAGGGGAGTCCGTGCCGGTCGCTCTGGCAGGGGTCACGCCCGGGGCGTCTTAATCGTGCCTCTTATCATTGTCCTTATCCTATCTGTGCTTACCTACAGTAGAAACAGGGTCTGGACCTCGGACATGCTTTTCTGGAGTGATGTGGTGAGTAAGTCTCCGCAGGGGGCAAGAGGCTACAATAATTTAGGTAATGTCTACTTTAACAGGGGAAATATCCCCGAGGCCATGAAGCACTATAGACGAGCCATTACCATTGATAAGGAGTATTACGAGGCCTACAATAACCTTGGTTCAGCTTACCTTGAGCTGAACCAGGGCGAGCGCGCCCTGGAGCTATTCAAGAGGGCCCTTGCCTTAAGGCCTGATTATGTTGATGCCGCCGCCAACAGGGCCCTTGTCCTTGTCACACTTAACCGTCCCGAGGAGGCCCTGCGTGTAGCCCGTATCGCCCTTGGGCTCCGCTCTGATTTTTCAGGCACACATGGAGCCATGGGTATGGCCCTTGTTGATCTGGGCCGAGTTGATGAGGGGATAAGGCACCTCCAGGAGGCCCTGCGTCTTGACCCCGCATCAGGTGACGCCCTTAACAACCTGGGCCTTGCCCTCATGAGGGCCGGAAGGTTTGCCGAGGCCGTAGCGGCCCTTGAAAAAGCCGCGGCCCTGAGACCATCAGATAGGAGCTTTGCTGCCAACCTCGCTATGGCAAGAGAGGCCCTTAAAAAAAATAGCCCGGGAAAGGACTCTCTTAGGTAGTAATTTAGTCTCATAGAAATTTGTAAGGAGGGGAGGGGGGGGGAGGGTAGGTTGAGCCAAACCTTCTTTTTGAGGCTAAGGCGTCTTTACCTCTATGGTCCCTTCCATGTATTTTTGTGCTTTACCCGCTATGAGGACGCGCTCTCCCTTGAGCTCGCAGATGACTCGACCGCCGCGCGGTGATAACTGTCTTGAGGCTAATTTTCCCCTGCCCGTCTTTACCGCCCAGTAGGGCGCGAGCTGAGTATATGCAGAGCCCGTCACCGGGTCTTCGTTTATACCGTATTTTGGGGCGAAGAAACGTGAGACAAAATCATATTTTTCACCAGCACCATCTCCGGCGCCGCAGCCTTCACCTTCTTCTGACCTGGCCGTTATTATCACCCCGCGCAGCCCGAGTTTTTTAAGGGCCTCAAGGTCCGGCTCTGCTCCGGCCACCTTATCTTCATCTTTAAATACCGCCATATAGTCCATGGCCTTAAGGCACTCTACGGGCCTTACTCCGCCAAAAGCCTCTACAAGGGCCTCTGGCGGCTCGCAGGGCACGGGCGGGTCTGCGGGAAAGTCGAGAACAATAAGGTTTTTTTGCCTTTCGACCACTAAAGGCCCTGACTGTGATTGAAAGTTTATTCTTTCTTTATCGTACCCAAGCTCATTAAAGATACACCACGCCGCGGCCAGCGTTGCGTGACCGCATAGGGGCACCTCAAGAGTTGGCGTGAACCAGCGGATACGAAAGCCATTGCCCTCAGGGGCGAAAAAGGCCGTCTCCGAGAGGTTGTTCTCCGCGGCTATTGCCTGCATTGTAACGTCTGGGAGCCAGGCCTCAAGGGGACATACAGCCGCCGCGTTGCCTGTGAAAGGCTCGTCCGCAAAGGCGTCTATCTGGAATAAAGGCAGTTTAATGGTCTTCTTCATGTGAGGGCCATTTTCAAGATATTTTTTAATACATTTATCTTTCAAATATTATACATCATAAGGTAGTGGATTGAGGGCGGCTAAAAAAATCGCAGCTACGGTTGCCTCTCCAGATTATCCCTTAACCTATCATGAGCCTCGGGTCATTTTGTAGGAAAAATATAAATAGATACTGATTCTTCCGCTAGTACGCGGCCACTTCTCTTCTTTCTGACCTTTTATCCCTTGACACCCCCCATGATAGCATTTATCCTGAAAGACTAAATAAAACTAATCGAGGTGAGAATGAAAACTATTTTTTCAAGTAAATTTACTCTGTTATCTTTTATCACAGTACTGACCCTCGGCCTTATAACGCCGCTACAGTCCTCTGCCGCGGACAAGGCAGCCCAGAAGGCGACCAAAAATACCAGCTTCAACGTGGCCTTTGATATGGCCCATAACGAGATATTTTCTCCTCTAAAAGATGATAAACTTAACTACTCCGCCTTCTACAAAGGTTTTCAAGAGGCCGGAGGCAAGACCAGCGTAAACGAGAGGCTCGTAGCGCCGGAGGTCCTGCAGGACCTTGACACCTATGTCATAGCTGGCCCGGCAAGCCCCTTTATCACCCCTGAGATAATGGCCCTGCAGGGTTTTGTCCATGACGGCGGCTCTCTTCTTGTCCTCCTTCACATATCAAGCCCCGTGGCAAGGCTTACCGAATCTTTCGGCATACTGGTCTCCAATTTTGTCCTCTCCGAGGGAGAGAACCTTATTGAGGGTAAATCTCAGGATTTTTTCGTAACAGACTTCGCCCCTTCTCCCGTGACAAAAGGGCTGAAAAAGATAGCCCTCTTCGGCTCATGGGGGCTAATGGCCGAGAGGGGAGCCCTTGTTGTGGCAAGGACCTCTGATAAGGCCTGGGCAGACCTTAACAGGAACAGGACACAGGAGCCCGACGAGCCTGTGCAGAGCTTTGGTATCGTGGCCGTAAAAGAGTTTGGCGCGGGAAGAGTCGTTGTCGTAGCCGATGACGCGCCATTCGCCAATAGTTTTGAGACTGTGGGAGATAACGCCCTTCTCGCAGAGAATATCATCAACTGGTTCAGAGATAACCCCGTAAAGAGAACCCCTGTAAAGAGTAAGCCTCTAAAAAAATAACCCTGAACAGGGTTCTCGTACCTGCTCTCTCTCTTTACACCCGGTAAGGGCGCCAGGAGGTGAGAATGCGGCGGGGGCTTCGGGCCTTAAGGGGGTGCGCCTAAGGAAAGAGCCCGGGTCTTGAAAAAAGAACAAGGCTTCAAAAGAAGCGTGGCGCCCTCGAAAAAAATGAAAAAATGAAAAAACTCCGGGGCTTTTTCTCTTCCATGGGCCTTGCCGTTCTGCTGGCCCTCCTTATCTGCATTGTGGCCATCGTTGGTTCTCTTATAACCATAAGGCACCAATCTATGATGAGCTACCTTGACCACAGGGTGCTTTTTTACGGTATAGCCGAGTTATGGGGCCAATACCAGGTCTACTGGATTATTCTCCTCATCATCCTTATCGCACTGCTTGCCATTAACACCATTGTCTGCACTATTGATAAGGTCTGCGCTGTAATCAGACAAAAGGGGACGTGGAAAAGGATATTGCCTCATGTAGTGCACTTTGGTTTTCTTGTCGCCCTTGCGGGCCACCTCCTTGGGAGCGTAGCCGGCTTCAAGTCATCGGGCAATATCCTCTATGCCGGCGAGTTGAGACCTGTGGCCGAGGTTAAGGGCCTCAGCGTAAGGCTTGATGATTTTACCGCTACTGAAGACGACCTCGGTTACAGAGACTACATGTCCACTACCGTGAGCCTCTTCAAGGATAGTGAAAAAATCCTTACAGGGGATATTTCCCTTAACCACCCTCTCTTATATAAGGGCATGGCATTTTACTATAATGACGACGGCAGCCTTCCAACGGGCATAAGGGTATTAAGAGATGGAGTCTTGGAGGAGGTAAGCCTTAATGGCCCTGACGGCGCAGAAGAGCACAGGTTAAGTGTGACGGGGGTATATCCCGACTTTGCCTTGGACCAGGCGGGCCGTCCCTTCAGCCGGTCCGAGCAATTCCGTAACCCCTATGTCCGGCTCACAGTGGATGGCAAGAGCGTCTTTTTGAAGATGGGCCGCCACGCACTGCCTGTATACATCGATGACGTTGAGATAAAGTTTGCCGGATATATCCTCATGCCCTACGTTGTGCTCTCCATAAATAAGGACCCCGGTATATGGATTGTTGTTTTTGGCTCGTCTATTCTGCTCCTGGGTATGCTGCTCTTGATTATCTTTGGAGTTGATAAACGTGAGCTCATGAGGGTGCCCCGCCTGCGCCATGATGGCGGCGCCGAGGCATAATGTTCTCTTGAGCAGGTTCTAAAGAAAAGTTCTTATTTTAAATTGATTGCCATGCTCGATGCGCTCACCTTAACCGCTCTGCGCTCCATGGCAATAACTTAAGGTATGGTACTATTAAAGACGCTTTTTTCGGCTACAAGGCCGGGTTTTTTACCGGCAAGCCTTATACCAGTTCTCCTTGGCGCAGCTGTGGCATGGCGCGTCTCCCGGGTCTTTCACCCCGGTTATCTCATCCTCACCATCCTGGCGGTCCTCTCCCTTCACAGTGGGATGAACGTCCTTAACGATTACTGCGACTACCGTAACAACACCGATAATATAAACAGGAAGGCGCTGCCGCCCTATACGGGCGGGAGCGGCCTTATTCAGAGCGGCCAAATAAGCCCCTCCGGGAGCCTCTTATTTTCCATTATCCTCCTCATTCTTGGAAGCGCCATTGGCATCTGCCTTGCCCTTAAGGTTAGCGCCCTCCTCTTTCTTATAGGCGGCGCGGGGCTTCTCTCAGGGGTCTTTTACTCGGCCCCGCCTGTCTTCTTCGCGGGACGCGGCCTTGGCGAGCTTATTGTGGGACTTGATTTTGGAGTTCTCACTGTACTCGGGACTTTCATTGTGCAGACCGGCAGTATGGCCGTGGAGCCAGTAATGGCCTCGCTTCCAATATCCGTTCTTATCTCGGCCCTGCTTTACATGAACGAGTTTCCCGACATTGAGGCCGATAGAGAGAGTGGTAAGCTTAACCTCGTCGTGCGCCTTGGCCCCGAGGGGGCGGTAAAAGTCTTTTACGCGCTTATCTTCGCTGCCTACCTGAGCCTGGTTGCCGGGGTCCTGCTCGGGTACTTGCCGGTATCTGCCTCTGCGGCCTTTCTCTCCGCCCCCCTTTCCCTTCGGGCCGCCCTTATACTAAGGGCCAACAAAGAGGCAAGTCCGGCCCTTATTCCCGGGATAAAATCTCTTATACTTGCGCATATATCCTGCGGGCTTCTCCTTGTAACAGGCGAGGTCCTTGCCTGATACCAGGGCAAAAACAGAGCTTTGAAGACCTGTCTCTTGACAACTTTCCCCTGCGTTACTATATTTTAAGTAAGAGATATGAAGACAAAACAAACCGGAAAAATAAAAGCACAAAGAACAAAAATACATTAGAAGGAGGTGGCAACCATGGCAATAGACAAATGGAATCCTTTCAAGGAAATAGACAGGATGAGTAAAGACATGGACAGGCTCTGGGACCAGGTCTTTCCAACGTCACGAAGGTTCCTCAAAGAGCTTCCCGTAAAGGCCCTCATTGAGAGGGATACCACCCCGCCGGCCATAGACATACTGGAAAGGCCCGAGGCCGTGCTTATAAGGGCCGAGATGCCCGGGGTGGATAAAGATGATATCGATATTTCTCTTCAGGATAACTCGCTGATTATCTCGGGTAAGATTGAGGAGGATAAAGAGGAGAAGAAGGAAGACTTCTACTACAGCGAGCGAAGCTACAGGAGTTATTCGCGCTGCGTGGACCTGCCATGCAAGGTCAACTCCGAGAAGATAAAGGCAAAGCTCAGGAACGGCATCCTTACAGTCACGTTGCCAAGAGCCGAAGAGGTGAAGGCCAAAAAAATAACGGTGGATGTAAAGTAACTCCCGCCGCTGCCGTAGCCTTTTGTAAGACTCAAAAAGCCCCCGCTATCCTGTAATGGTAGCGGGGGCTTTTTTATGAGAGAGTTTTTTTCGCTATCTCAGTGGCCTCAGCCCATGTTGTTGTATTCACGTACCCTGAAGCCAACACCGGCGTCCTCCTCGGCAACGCGCCTGCATGCCTCTATGTCAAGGCCTGGCAGGGCAACTACCGATGCCACTACACGCGGGATATACTTCTTGGCCTCCCGGAGGAAAAAGAGTACGGCCGGGTATGCCGCGTCTCCAAAGGGCGTCTTTATAATCTTCTGATAGGTCTCAGAGTCCGGTGCGTTAAGGCTTACTGAGATGCAGTCCACAAACATGAGCTCAGAGAGGACGTTCCTGCCATGCACAAGGTTGGCAAGGCCGTCCGTGTCTATCCTTATCATGCAGCCCATCTTCTTGAGAAAGAGCCCCAGCTTTTTAACAAGGTCAATCCTTATAAGGGGCTCGCCGTAGCCGCAGAAGACTATCTCATCGTACTGCTGAGGGTTGGCGCCTATGGCCTCAATGACCTCCTGGAAGTCAGGCTCCTCGCCGAGCCTGAGAAAGTGCCCCTTTACGGTGTAAGACTTGAACTTGGCGCAGAAGGTGCACGTATTAGTGCACCTGTTTGTAATATTAAGGTAGAGCGAGTTTCTTATCTTGTAGGCGATACGGGCCTTTTGGGCCTCTCCAAGGCCAAAGACTTCCTCGGCGTTGAGGGTGGTGATGCGGGCTACGTCCTCAAGGGCCAGCCCCTTCAACTCCGCCACCTTTCTCGCGGTCTCTACGACAAAGGCCGGCTCGTTACGTCTGCCCCGATTGGGCGTTGGCGCGAGATAAGGACAATCTGTCTCAATGAGGAGCCTCTCCATAGGCGAGGCCTTTACGGCTTCGCGAATATTTTCTGCCGCGTTGAAGGTGACAACTCCTGATATGGAGAGGTAAAAACCCATCCCAAGGGCCTTAGCCGCCTCTTCCGGGCCGCCGGAGAAGCAATGAAAAATTCCCCCCGCCCCATTGCCGCCTTCTCCAAAACCCTCGTCTCCGAGGATGCTTATTGTATCCTCCCAGGCCTCTCTCGTATGTATGATAAGGGGCAGGTTAAGCTCACGGGCAAGGACGATGTGTTTTCTGAAGAGGTCCCTCTGCACGCTTCGAGGCGAGTTATCATAATGATAATCAAGGCCTGTCTCGCCGATGGCTACTATCTTTCCTGCCCTGGCCTCACCCCCGGGGTCAAGACAAAGCTCTCTTATCCTTGAAAATACCGCCTCCGCGTCTACTTTGGCGGCGTCATGGGGGTGAACGCCAAGCGCGCCGTAGATAAACCCGTACTCACTGAGTAAGCCTTCCAGCCCGCTGAAACCATCTGACTCGGACCAGCACCCGATGCTTATGATGCGCTTAAGCCCCGCACGCCTTGCCCGCTCTATAACCTCAGCCCTGTCCTCATCAAAACGCTTGTCATCAAGATGGGCGTGAGTATCTATGAAAAAAAGATCATCCATGCTAAAAAACCTTCCCCACTTTCTTTTGGAAAAAAGAAAGTGGGACAAAGAAAACCAACGGGGAAAGGGCTTAATCCCTCTTAATATACCCTATGCGCCCCACGTTACCTTGTAGGGTGGGCTCTGCCCACCAAAAAAAGTAAGACAAAGAAAACCAACGGGGGAGGAGTCTAATTATTCTTAAAACACCCTCTGCGCCCCGTGGTGCCTTTTTATTGCACCCTTGGAAAGAGCGGCGCTATCCTCTCTACCTTGAGCCCCGCGGCAAGACCTCCCCACTCTGTATCAGCCCCAAAATCCGCCTCCTCTGGCAAGCCTTCCATGCCAAGGGCGCTCCATATCTTTGCGGCAGATTCGGGCATAAAGGGGTATATATAGACGGCAAGTATCCTCATGCCCTCGGTAAGGGTGTAGAGTATATTGGATAAAACGTCCTCATCCTCTTCCTTCCAGGGAGCGGCCCGCTCCACATATCCGTTGAACTCGCTTATTACGCTCCATACCTCAAAGAGGGCATCGTAAAAATTGAGCTCCTCCATCATTGCCTCAAAAGTATCCTTCAGGGCTGCAAGCTTATTACGGGTCTTTATCTCAAGCTCCCTTCTCTCGGCCCTGGGTACAGGCGCGGGCACAAGACCCTCTCTGTACTTTACCACCATGGCAAGTGTACGGCTGAGCAGATTTCCAAGGTCATTTGCCAGATCGCTGTTAATGCGGCCCTCAAGTGCCATAGTAGAGAAATCACCGTCATGGCCGAACCTTACCTCGCGAAGAAGAAAGTACCTGAATGCGTCAACGCCGTAAGTCTCTATTATCTCCAGCGGGTCAACGACGTTGCCAAGGGATTTGCTCATCTTCTTACCCTCAACAGTCCACCAGCCATGGGCAAAGACTTTTTGCGGCAGCGCCAAGCCCGCTGATAAAAGAAAGGCGGGCCAGAACACGGCGTGAAACCTCAGTATGTCTTTACCTATGACGTGGACGCTTGCCGGCCAAAATCCTTTTTCATCCATCTCGTCAGGGAACCCGGCGGCTGTGAGGTAATTTATAAGCGCCTCGAACCAGACATACATGACATGCGAGCTGCTGCCCGGAACAGGCACGCCCCAGGAAAAAGTAGTCCTGCTGATGCTGAGGTCGCGAAGCCCCTCACGGAGAAAGGCCAGCACCTCGCGCCTCTTGCCGTCAGGGCCTAAGAACCCCGGGTTTTCCTCTATATGAGCAAGGACCTTTTCACCGTAAGTTGAGAGGCGGAAGAAGAAACTCTCCTCGCGGAGCCTCTCCACACCGCGGCCGCAGTCCGGACACTCTCCTTTGTCCCCGAGCTGGTTCTCCGTAAGAAAATTCTCGCAGGGCGTGCAGTACCAGTCCTCGTACTCGCCGAGGTATATGTCTCCGGTGCCGGCGACTTTCTCCCAGAACGCGGCGGCCGCCCGCTTGTGCCGCGGCTCCGTTGTCCTTATAAAATCGTCATTGGATATATTAAGGCGCTCCCAGAGTTCACGGAAGCGCACCATAACGCTGTCGGCGAATTTTTCCGGAGAAACCCCCGCGGCCTCTGCAGCCTTTTCCACCTTCTGACCGTGCTCGTCAGTGCCTGTAAGAAAGAGCACGCGAAAACCCTTAAGCCTCTTGTAGCGCGCCAGAACATCAGCGGCCACAGTAGTATAGGCGTGGCCTATATGAGGCACGTCATTGACGTAATAGATGGGGGTGGTAACGTAAAAGGTCTCTTTACTCATGCCTTGAATCCTCTGCAGGCCCCCCCGGGGGGAGGCGGCGCTTCTTTTCCCCTAAAAGGTATAGAGAGACCCCGGGGCAAGCGGTGTTGCCATGCTTTCCGGGGTCTCACATCAAAAAAGTCCTGCCCTGTTCCTGCCTAGTGGTTGGTGCATCCATTGCAGCCGTGATTTTCCGATTTATCGTTATTTGCGGAATCTGCCGACTTCTTGGCTGTCTCCGAGCTTCTCTCATTGCGGGCTTTCTTCTCACTGCCGGCTCTTCTCCTGCCACCACCTCTCCTCTCACCGCCGGGCTTTCTATCGCCGCCGGGCTTTTTACCGTGCCTGCCATTGCCGGAGGGGCCGCTGTAGCCGCGATGCTCATAGGAAAGACAGCACATGAGCCTGCCGCAGACCCCTGATATCTTTGCGGGATTAAGGGCAAGGTTCTGCTGCTTGGCCATCTTTATGGTAACAGGGGTAAAATCAGGAAGAAAGGAGGAGCAGCAGAGTTCCCTGCCGCACGGCCCTATGCCGCCAAGCATCTTGGCCTCGTCGCGAACCCCTATCTGCCTCATCTCTATACGGGTGTGAAAGCACGAGGCCAGGTCTTTTACCAGCCTTCTGAAATCCACACGGGAGTCCGAGGTGAAGTAGAATATGGCCTTGCTTGAGTCAAAGAGATACTCGGCCCGTACAAGTTTCATGGGAAGGCCATAGGCCTTTATCTTTTTTGAGCATACGGCGAGAGACTCTTTTTCACGCTGGGTATTGAATCTGAGCCGCTCCATATCAGCGTCATCGGCTTTTCTTATTACCTTCTTCAGTGACCGTGGCCTTGTCTGCCGGGAGGCCTCTCTTGGCGTTGAGGCTACGCTGCCCATGCCAAGACCTTTTTCCACCTCCACTATTACAAAGTCCCCGGGCACGAGCCTCAGGTGCTCGCCGCACTCGTAGTCCCTTACCTTGCAGGCCCTCTTGAACCGTATACCTACAACTTTTGTCATTACATTAACCTCAGAACGCTTTATATGAGTACGCCCTTATCCATCATCCCCATGAGCATTACCTCCATGGCAAGCCTCTTATTGCCGTAACGGGGCGGTCCTATGGCGG
Organism: Thermodesulfobacteriota bacterium; assembly: GCA_046753945.1. GTDB lineage: Bacteria > Desulfobacterota > GWC2-55-46 > GWC2-55-46 > JADFVP01 > JAJRZX01. The sequence continues at coordinate 9,755 of JBHHUW010000006.1, read as the reverse complement.
ACCGGGCGGACTCTATCATCTCAAAGGTATCAAGGACGGCCCGAAGGGGCGCTCTTGACTTTATAAACCCCTTAAGGTCGCTGTTAACCATAAGCCTCTCCAGACCCTCTCTGCCCATGGCTACGTCTCTACACCATATCTTCATGAACTCAAGTATCTCCTGAAGCTCCGGGTCCTTTGAGAGTACTTCGGCGTAGTCCAGGAGCCGCCTCTCGCCGTGGTCTGAGATATTGGCGAGGTTCTCCAGTATCTCTCTTCTTTTTTCCAGCGCAGCAGAGGATGAATACTTAATGGCCCTGGAGATGGCCCCATCGGAAAACCTTGCCGCTGCCGCGGCATCCACCGGGGTTAGGCCCTTTGTCCTTACAAGAAACTCCTCTACAACGTCTGCTTTGAGAGGTCTGAAATTTAAGAGCTGGCACCTTGAGACAATAGTTGGAAGCAGGGATCTTGCCATGGAGCTTACAAGTATTATCACGGCTCCTTCGGGCGGCTCCTCAAGGGTCTTGAGCATGGCGTTAGCCGCCTGAGACTGAAAGCGATGGGCGTCATCAACTATGACAACTTTTCTGCCCGCCCGGGTTGTAAAATGCAGGGCCTTTATGACCTCTCGTACGCGGGCTATCTTTATAACCCCCGAGCTCGAAGGCACATCGTCCTTATCCTCGGGCACAACCTCCATTACGTTCTCATGGCTGTGCTTATCTATAGCCGCGCAGTCCCGGCAAAGGCCGCAGTACCCTGCCTCGGCCTCTGTGCAGTTCAGGGCCCTGGCAAAGGCCATGGCCAGAGTCTTTTTGCCCGTGCCCGGAGGGCCGGAAAATAGATAGGCATGAGCAACACGATGGGATAGGAGCGCCTTCTCGAGTATCTCTTTTTCCCGCCTATGACCTGCTATCTCGCTGAAAATCATAATGTCATCTCGTCAATAATAACACAGATGTCTTCATGTATGGAATGGATTTTTCCCCTTCCGTTTACGATGCGCACCTGCTCTTCCTGGGCCGCTATCTCAAGAAAACCCTTTCTTACCTTCTCGTGAAATTTCATATCTTCTCTCTCAAAACGGTCTTCTTTTACCCCCTCTTCCGCGCTTATCCTTGACCAGGCCCGGGAAAGCCCGGACTCTACCTCTATATCAAGGAGAATGGTGATGTCTGGGGTGAGCCCGCACGATGCTGTCTCGTTCATGGAGCGGATGGCACGCAGGTCAAGGCCACGTCCGTAACCCTGATAGGCCAGGGTGGAGTGAGTAAAGCGGTCGCAGAGCACCACTTCCCCCTTCTTAAGCGCTGGCCTGATGACATTCACCACAAGCTGCGCCCTGCAGGCCTCGTAAAGAAAGAGCTCGGCCTCTGGAGATATTTCCTCTTCACCTACGGTAAGAAGCATGGAGCGCACGGACTCGCCGAGGAGCGTGCCTCCGGGTTCGCGCAGCGTGAGCACACTCTGCCCCTTCTGCAGAAGATACTCCTTTAGCAGTCCCATCTGCGTACTCTTGCCGCAGCCCTCTATACCCTCGAATGTTATAAACAAGAGCCCTCTTACTCTAAAAAGATATTTTGTTGATATTACAGGAATATCTCTTTACAGGCAAGGCATAATAGAGTGAGCCCTCTGATATGTGAGGAAGAGAAAAAAACCAAAAAAAACTCTCATTGTCTTTGACAGGCATGGATTTTTTAAATAAAATACAATAATGAGCATTTTCGAAGCTGAGAGGAGAGCTTTTTCCATAAAGACCGTCCACAGAGGGGGTCTCTTCCTGCTGGCTGCCTCCGTAGCCCTGCTCATAGTCTCTTTTATCCTCTGGACCCTGGCAGCCACTCCCGTATTTATAGGTATAACCACCTCCATAGTAGAGCTCTGCCACGGTATCTTCACCCGGTGCCTCGGTTACGCTGGTTTATTGCGTTTTGCTTTTTTATGGGCAGGAGGGCTTATACTGCTCTCAGGTCTTGTCTTTGCCGCGGTGAGGGCCGCGGTTACGCTCTTCAGCTCGGCAAGGGCCATCAGGAGGCTCCCCCTTAAGAAAAAATTGGTGGCTGAAAAAAATATAATCCTCATAGAAGACAGAACAATCTCTACGGCCTTTACCCACGGCATAATACGTCCCAGAATATACATCTCCCGGGGCCTCATGGAGAGCCTTGAGGCTGCGGAACTGCGGGCCGTACTGAACCACGAGCTCTGCCACAAAAATAATTATGACCCTCTGCGGTTTTTCCTCCTGTCCATATTAAAAGATATATTCTACTTTGTCCCCCTTGCGGCCTATGTCTACGGGTTTTTAGGGGAGAGGCAGGAAAAAAGGGCCGATGACTGGGCCGTAGCCTCCATGGGCGGGCCGCTAAGCCTTGCCGGGGCCCTTTTGAAGCTTTCAGGAGGGGCCGCGGCCCGTCCCGTGGAGAGGACCTCCATCCTCGGCAGGCACGGGGCTGTGGAAGGCAGGATAAGACGCCTTCTTGGAGAAGAGAGAGAGGCAAAGGCAGTTCGCGGACCGCGAGGCAGCACCATCTTCGTCAGCCTAATCCTGCCGCTTTTCTTGCTTATCTCTCTTGGCATGCCGCTAAAAGACGCCATGCCGTCAAAAATTACAACGTGTACTACTTCTCATTGCTCCAAGCATAAGGCCAGGCCAGACAGGCACTGTCATACTCATTGCGAAAAGACCCTTCCCGTGGGCAAGGGCATAACCATGAAACCTCTCTCTCGGCTGAGGTAGCCCCCCCTTTTTTCACCTGGGGACAGGTTTTAATAGCAGTCTGCTGCCAGGGCGGTATTAAGGGCCGCCCATTATCAAGGTCACTTCCTCACGATTTTTTTTCATCTCGGACCGTTCATCTCATCTAAGACACATCATCTCGGACTTCACCAAAGCCTGCTTCAGGGAGCTTATTCTTAACCCTTTGGTTTTTTTTGCGGTGGTCTTTTTTATTTTAGTCTTGAGCCAAAATCAGCGATGTTATTTAAAGGGACACATCTGCCAGGAGGGTAGAGCGCTTCATCACAAGGGCCGCGCGAAGTGGATACTACAGGGGTGCTCCTCGGCCCTCCCTTGAAAACCTTATCCAGTACATAGAAGGAGGAATATATATGACGGAGAGCAGAAAAGGCGCCAACATACTTATAGTGGACGATGAAGAGAGCGTTGGTCTTGGCATGAGCGAGCTCTTAAGAGACGTGGGTTTTGAGGCCACCTATGTAATGAACGGAAAAGATGCTGTCAAGGCCGTGGAGACCCATGACTTCAAACTTATCTTCCTGGACATAATCATGCCCGGAATGAACGGCCTTGAGACCTACCGCGAGATAGCCCGCATAAGACCTGATACAACGGTTATACTCTTTACGGGATATTTTCGAGATGCCGAGGACGTTATCTTAAGAGGGGTTCAGGAGGGCATGGTAGACGAGTTCATAAGAAAACCCTACTTTGCTGATGAGATAATCCGTTCCGTACATAAGTACTGCCTATGAGTTTGCCGTTTTTTCTCATGCCGGGCCTTTGAATAAATACTTTATTATGGTACATGTGTCAGCGTGGGAGTAAGATGTATATTCAGTGGAAGTAATCCGGTTCCCCCCGTTGGTTTTCTTTGTCTTACTTTCTTTTTTCAAAAAGAAAGTAAGGGTAAAATACTTTCAGAGGCTCCCTGGAGATTGCAAGCACAGGCCGTTATACATATAGCCATAACCGAGCTCTTCCTCAGCGCTGAGCTGAAGGAAAACCCCCATCTTCGTGGTTGTTCTTTAATTATAGGCACCGGCGCCCCGGGGGTGAAGAAGGGCGATGTCATTGCCGCCTCGCCTGAGGCCAAGGCCCTTGGAGTGAGGCCGGGTTTGAGTCTGCGAAAGGCTATAAAGGCCGCGCCAGAGGCTCATATTTGTGCCGTAAGGTATGAGGCATCAGAGACCCTCTCCCAAGGGTTTTTCGCTATCCTTGCCAGAAACTTTCATGAGGTGGAATCATATGGCCTTGACGAGGCCTTTATGGCCTCTACGCTTCGGGGCTCGGCCCCTGAGGCGGTTAGAGAGGGTTTTGCATCGGCAGAGAAGCTGGCCAGGGCCATGCAGGAGGCTATCCGGGCTGAACTGGGGCTCCGGACTACTATTGGCATAGGGCCTAATAAATTTATCGCCCGCCTCGCCGGCCTTGGGGCAGGCAAGGACGGCATAGTGGTTGTCAGCAGAAACGAGGCCGCGGCCTTTATAAAGACTTTTTCCTTGAAAAACCTGCCCGGTGTGGACAGGGCCGTGGAAAAGGGCCTAAAAGACCTTGGCATTGGCACTGTAGCGGAGATATCAGAGACGCCGCTGCTCTTCTTAAAGAAAAATTTTGGTAAATCCACCGGCGCAGTGCTTTATGAGAGCTCACGCGCCATGGGGTCCGAGGCAATTGTACCCTTCCATGAGGCAGGCGGTATAAGCCGTGAGGTGACATTTCATGGCGGGCTCACCGGGGTCTCCATTATAAGAGAGACCCTCTATATGCTTGCCGGGGGGCTTTCGGCGCGGCTGAAAGCAGAGGCGCGTAGTGCTTCAAGGCTTGAGATGAAGGTGACTTCTCCTGGGTTTGCCTGCAGTCTCTCCACCCTTGAGCTTGCCGGGGAGACGGACTCCTTTAACACCATATGGGCAGGAGTCCTGGAGCTTCTTGATAGAACGTCTTTACCTGAAAAGGTCATCCTCCTTGGCCTGAAGTTTTCGGGGCTCTCCAAAAAAGACCGCCAGGAGGGGCCGCCAGCGTAGTCCCCGGTATTTTATCAAAAATGCCCTGGCAGGGCTCTCTGAGTTTTGGCGTAAAGATCAATCTTCCTGTTCATCCCCTGCATCCCCTTCACCTGACTCATAGGCGTAGTCTTCCATTGGCCAGAGCCTTGACTCAAGGGCTCTTAGCAGCCCCGTGAGGGTCTCAGGGTCCTCTGCAGAGATACCTATGGCATTGTATCTTCTAAGGAGGGCCTTCAGGGTGCGCTCTTCCAGAAGGTCTGTTTTATTAAAGACAAGGAGCCTTGGTATTTCATCAATGCCTATCTCCGTAAAAATCCTCTCAACGGTATCCATGCGCTTTGCAAAAAGAGGGCTCGATACATCGACAAGGTGGATAATGAGGTCCGCGTCCTCCATCTCCTCCAGTGTAGCGCGAAAGGCCTTCATTAGATCTTCGGGCAGATCGCGTATAAAACCCACTGTGTCTGTTATAACGGCGTCGCGCTCATAGGGAAACCTAAGCCTCCTTGTCATGGTATCAAGGGTGGCGAAGAGTTTGTCCTCGGCAAGGGCGCTGCTCTTTGTAAGGGTATTCAGGAGTGTGGATTTTCCGGCGTTGGTATAACCGGCAATGGAGATAATGGGTATGTTGCTCCTGGCCCTTCTCTTTCTTCTGGCGTCTCTGCCGCGGCTTAAGGCCTTCAGACTGCTCTCGAGGTGATGTATCCTCTTCTGAACTTTTCGTCTATCCATCTCAAGGCGCGTCTCTCCGGGACCTCTGCCGCCAATGCCTCCCATTAGCCTTGAGAGGGCCGTGCCCTTTCCCGTAAGTCTGGGCAGCAGGTACTTCAGCTGCGCCAGCTCCACCTGAACCTTGCCGTCCCTTGAGTGAGCCCTTCGGGCAAAAATATCCAGTATGAGCTGAGTCCTGTCTATTACCTTGAGCTCCGTTACCTCGCCAAGCTCCCTTACCTGGGTGGGCGTAAGGTCCTGGTCGAATATTAAGAGGTCCGCCCTTCTTTGAAGGGCCTCGATGATAAGGGATTTGATGCGGCCCTTGCCCATGAGGAATTTGGGGTTCAGCCTGGCGGGCCTCTGCGTTACAGAGTGAAGCACATTGACTCCCCCTGTTGCCGCAAGCTCTCCAAGCTCGCCAAGGGATTCCTCCATATCCTCCCGTGATACCTTTGTTGCCACGCTTACCAGTATGGCCCGGACGCGGCTGTCCTTAACATCTATAAGGACGGTCCGCCCCATCTGCTCCTCAAGGGCGCGTACAAAGGCGTCCATTTCAATGTGGAAGTTCTGAAATAGCAGGGGTTTTTCTACCTGGTAGAGCTCTTCTTCGGGGTTATAGGGAAGGAGATGTGCGCTGTGGATATGTGCGGGCAGCCCCCTTGAGTCTACGCCTACGGCGGCTATGTAGTCGAGGCGCAGCAGGGCAAGGTCCGTAAGGTCGTCCATGCTGAGAGGCTCGTCCTTGAGGTGGGTATGCACGAGACGCACACCACGCAGGTGCTTCCTGCCAAGGGGATACTCACTTAAGGCGGGTATTAGAATCTCACGCTCGTCGCCCACTATAGCGTATACGATGAGTCCGGCCCTGTTGATAATAATACCTATCTGGCGGGATATCTCCGCGGAGAGCTCCGTCATGTACCTCATGAGCTCAGGGGTAACGAGCATATCAGGAGGCACGCGCCTCTTGTAGATGTTCTTAAGCCTCTTTATCTGGCCGGGTTTAAGGCCGGTGAGATTTCCCTGTAGTTGTGGTATAGGTATACCTCCAGGACAGATAGTGTTTATGATATGATAGGTATTATAACACAGGCAGATATAAATTGATAAAAAGGGGCCTCTTGCTTTTGGCCAGGAGGTGAAGGGTGCTACGCTCTTATCCCTTCCCATTGCCCCGCATTCATATTAAAGAGGAGATTCTCATGGAAAACATTTCCGCTACTCCGGCAAAAATGCTCATTAACGGCCAATGGGTGGAGACAGCCGAGAGCCTGGAGGTGAAAAGCCCCTTTGACGGCTCTACCGTCGGCGCGGTCTTTATGGCAGGTAAGGCCGAACTTGACGAGGCCCTTGCCTCGGCGAAAAGAGCCTTTAAGGTCTTAAGCGCAACACCCGCCCATGAAAGGGCCGCTTTAATCAGAAAGGTTATCTCTGGTCTCCGGGAACGCTCCGAAGAGCTTGCCCGCACCATCTCAGCCGAGGCCGGCAAACCCATTACTGATGCCCGCACCGAGGTGGCAAGGAGCATAAATACCTTTACCATAGCCGCCGGGGAGGCGACGAGGCAGGGCGGCGAGGTAGTGCCTCTTGATATTACCGCGGCCTCAGAGGGACGCTTCGCCCTTGTGAGGCGCTTTCCCGTAGGGCCGGTGCTCGGTATTACACCTTTTAACTTTCCCCTTAACCTCGTTGGCCACAAGGTGGCCCCGGCCATGGCCTGCGGCAATTCCATCATCATAAAACCCGCCTCAAAGACGCCCCTTACGGCCTTGCTTCTTGGCCGTATAATTACAGAGGCGGGCTGGCCCGCCGGAGGCGTGAACATCGTGCCCTCAAGCGGCATGGACGCCGGGGCTCTGGCGATGAATAAGGGGATAAAAAAAATTTCCTTCACCGGAAGCCCCGGAGTAGGGTGGGCGCTGAAAAAAAAGGCATCAGAGAAAAAAGTATCCCTTGAGCTTGGCGGAAACGCCGGGGTAATCGTATGCGAGGACGCCCCCCTTGACCTTGCCGCCAAACGGTGCGCCACCGGGGCCTTTGTCTACGCCGGACAGGTCTGCATCTCCCTGCAGAGGATATACGTCCATAAGGATATCTTTGGTGACTTCAAGGAGAGATTCTTAAGAGAGTGCGAGGCCCTTAAACCCGGCGACCCCGCGGATGAGGCAACAACACTTGCCCCAATGATAGACGAGTCGGCGCTTACTAATACCGCCGCGCGTGTGGAGGAGGCCGTCTCCGAGGGGGCCGAGCTCCTTACGGGCGGCAAGCGGCAGGATAATTTTTTTCTGCCAACTGTCCTTACAAAGACAACTTCGGCCATGAAGGTCTGCTCTGAGGAGCTCTTTGCGCCCGTGGTAATCCTTGAGCAATACGAAGACTTCAAGGAGGCCGTAGCCGAGGTAAATAGCGGAGATTTCGGTCTGCAGGCAGGGGTCTTTACCGACTCCATGGAGCGTTTGCTCTATGCCTACAATAACCTTGAGGTGGGCGGTGTAATAGCCGGAGACATACCCACCTTCAGGACGGATAACATGCCCTATGGCGGCGTAAAAGAGAGCGGTTTTGGTAGAGAAGGCGTGCGGTACGCCATAGAGGAGATGACCGAACCCAGGCTTCTGGCGCTCAAGAACCCCGTGGACTGAATAAAGACCTTGTAAAATTTGATTTTCATGATATAATACGCCTGTTTCCAATAAATATCCAGCTGCTGAGCAGCTTTTATAAGGGCCGAAGAGGGCTCTTTGATATTATCTTTATAAGAGGTTAAGGCAGCCTCAGAGAGGGAGTTTTTTGCGCTCTTTTTCTGGGGTTTTTTTGTCAATTGCGCCGGAAGATAAAGCCGTATCGGTTCGTTTTAATCACGCAAGTTTTCATCTTGAGGGGGTTTTTAAAATGAAAAAGCGATATTCTTTGAACCTGATTTTGCTGGTCCTTATTATTTTTCTTTGTTCCTTATTTACGGGCAGGGCCTCTGTGGCCGGGATGGACAGCCAGCTTCCCGCTCTGGCAGGTGGTGAGATAAACCCCCTGACGCAGAAGGTGAAGACAAACAAGCCTTCCGAGGCCCAGAAGGCCGAGGTTAAAAATGCCTACGGCAACTTGCCCCTTTATTTTATTGAGAATAAAGGGGCAGGTAGACGTGGCCGTTAAGTTCTATGAGAGAGGGGCCGGGCATGCCACGTTTTTTACAAAGGACGGTGTGGTCATTGCTCTTACGAAAAGCGAGGGTAAACGCGAGGAGACAGCAAAGCCTGCGGGGCCTGAGGTTATAAAGGCAAATAAAGGGCGCAAGCATACCACCGAGGCCGTAAACCTCACCTTTGTGGGCGCTGATAAAAAAGCAAAGATAACGGCAGGCGAGGCCATGCCCGGCTATGTAAACTACTTTGTAGGTAGCGACAGGTCAAAGTGGCGTAGTAATATCCCAACATATGGGGCCGTTACATATAGAGACGTCTACAAGGATATCGATATAAAGTTCTACGGCAACAACAAGAATATCGAACATGATGTAATCGTAAGGCCCGGCGGCGACCCCTCATTGGTGAAGTTCGCCTATAAGGGCGTAAAGGGACTGAAACTCACCAAAGAAGGCGGCCTTGAGGTAAGGCTTAACCACGGCAGCCTTATTCAGCAACGTCCCGTCATCTATCAGGAGATTAAGGGCCAGCGGGTTGCAGTAGATGGTAGTTACAGGCTCCTTGGCCAAAAGGACGGGGCCTTTACCTACGGCTTTGACGTTGCCTCCTACGACCATGACAAAACAATCGTCATTGACCCGGTGATCACCTATTCCACTTTCCTCGGCGGCAGCGGAGAGGATATTGGCGTTGCCATAGCCGTTGACAGTACAGGGGCGGCATATATAACCGGGGATACTCAGTCCGCGGACTTTCCTCTCATGAACCCTATACAGGGGGTATATGCCGGGGGATGGCTATATGCTGGAGATGCCTTTATAACAAAGATAAACCCCGCGGGCTCAGCCCTCGTGTATTCCACCTATCTCGGCGGAAGCGGAGATGACAGGAGTGATGGCATAGCCGTTGACAGCACAGGGGCGGCCTATGTTACGGGGGATACCCGGTCCACTGACTTTCCACTTGCCACCCCCATACAGGGGATATACGGAGGGATCCAAGACGCCTTTATAACAAAGGTTAACCCCTCGGGCTCGGCCCTTGTATATTCCACCTATCTCGGCGGAAGTAATTTAGAAACTGGCAATGGCATCACCCTTGACGCATCGGGCAACGCCTATGTTACGGGGGATACCAGTTCCTGGGACTTTCCACTCGTAG
>JBHHUW010000005.1:0-44054 GCA_046753945.1 Thermodesulfobacteriota bacterium | reverse complement strand
AGCCCGCCATTTTTTGCACCTGTGTCTTCGATGCCCCACCGTAACCTGTAATGGCGAGCTTTACAATGCGCGGCGCGTACTCAAAGACCTCAATGCCGTGGCTTGCCGCCAGAAGCAGGGGCACGGCACGGGCATGACCAAGCACCAAAGAACTGCGGGCGTTTTTAGCGAAAAATACCGACTCAATGGAAAGTACATCAGGGACGTACTCTGAGATAACCTCCTCCAGACCCTTTGAGAGGGCCAGAAGCCTCTCCGGCAGCGGCAGCCCCGTTCTTGGACGGATCTCACCGTGGCAAAGAGAGGTAAATGTGCCGCGCCCCGCCTCCTCGATAAGGCCGTAACCGGTTGCGATGCTGCCCGGATCTATTCCCAGAACCTTCACTAATAGGCCCCCGATTGTATAAAAAATGCAGAAAAAGCGTCAGAGTAAAAAAATCAGGCTATGCGCTCCATCTCCTCGGCAGAGATATCAAAATTGGCGTAGACGTTCTGAACATCGTCAAGGTTCTCTAAGTCATCAAGGAGTTTCATTACCTTTACAGCGGTGCGCCCCTCAACCTTTACCTCGTTCTTGGGTATCATGGTAAGCTCGCCCTGCTCGTACTTAAGCCCCGCCTCATCAAAGGCAGTCTTTACGTTATTAAATTCGCCGGGCTCAGTATATACCTCGTAAATCTTATCCTCGGTATTGGTCACCACATCATCGGCGCCAGCCTCTATGGCCGCCTCCATGAGCGCGTCCTCGGCAATGGAGTCAAGTGCAAAGACAAAAAAACCCTTCTGCTCAAAAATCCATGATACGGAACCGTTCTGGCCGAGGCTTCCGGCGTGTTTTGTAAAGGCGTGACGGACGTCAGAGGCCGTGCGGTTTTTATTATCCGTCATAAACTCTACGATTACGGCTACACCACCGGAGGCGTAACCCTCGTAGGTGCCCTCCTCGTAGGCTACACCATCGAGCTCGCCGGCGCCCTTTTTTATGGCGCGCTCAAGGTTTTCGCCTGGAAGGTTAACGGACTTGGCCTTGTCAATGGCCGTCCTGAGGCGTGGATTGCCCGAGGGGTCGCTCCCTCCCATCCTTGCGGCTACTATAAGCTCCTTTACTATCTTAGAAAATATTTTTCCTCTTTTGGCGTCTGTTCTGGCTTTTTTATGCTTAATTGTAGACCACTTGGAATGACCTGACATCAAAACCCCCCGGTACTTTATTTAGTAATAGTTTTTAACATTTTAAAATATATCAGGCTCATGTTTTTCGATGAAACTGAAGCTGAAGCAGAAAAAACCCTCAGGCAGCCTGGAATCGAGGGCTCTCATATTTATATATAAAATTAATAACATAAATGAGGATTCTTTTCAATTTCAATCTTATTGCAGGTGGCCGGGAGTAAGGATATGAAATTTTTCGAGAAATTAATTGCTATTAAAGTAAAAAAGGAGGGATTTAGACGTTTTTTTACAGGCCCATGCGATTTGGCAAAAATATATAGGGCCGGTGATTGTCAACCCGGTTGAATTGAGAGGGTCAAATGGCATGGAAGGAATGCGTCTGTAAGATACATACAGGCGGAATGAAAGACACTGTTGGTCTAAATGGTTAGGATATAAAGGTCCAACTTCTTAGCAGGCTCTTTTTGTCTCTCTATGAGAGGAACCTTTGCCGGGGTCTAACGGGGCGTTATCAGGTCCGGCAATCTGCAGGACCTTCATTTTCATAAGGAGGGTATTTCTGTGAACCTTCATGAGGTGCGCCGTCTCAAGCCTGTTCCAGCCCGTTCTCTCAAGGAGATTCAATATGTACGAGCGCTCAAATTGCCTTACAGCCTCCTTGAACTCAACCCTTGCCTCCTGCTCAGACTCAACCACGGGAGCGGAAAAAATCTCCTGCGGCAGATCGGCCTTAGAGATAAGGTTCTTTTCAGGGGTAAGGACAACAAGGCGTTCCATGATATTCTCAAGCTCACGCACGTTGCCGGGCCAGCCATAGGCCTCAAGGGCTCTCAGGGCACCTGTGGAGATACCGCCTGTATTCAATGAGTATTTTTCGGCGTATTTCTGAAGAAAAAACATGGCAAGCCTGGAGATATCAGAGCCCCTCTCCCGTAAAGGCGGCACTTCTATGGGAACAACGTTGAGGCGGTAAAAGAGGTCCTCTCTGAACTCTCCCCTTGATACGGCCTCTTGAAGATTAGTGTTTGCGGCGGCTATGATACGTATATCCGCGTTAATAAGGGCGTTACCGCCAAGAGGGGTGAATTTTCTCTCCTGGAGGAAACGCAGGAGTTTAACCTGTAAGTGAAGGGGCATGGTGGCTATTTCATCAAGAAAGAGTGTGCCGCCCTCGGCAAGTTTCACCTTACCTGTCTTTTTGGAGTGTGCCCCTGTAAAGGCGCCTTTCTCGTGGCCGAAGAGCTCGCTCTCCATAAGGCCCGCCGGCAGGGCTCCGCAGTTTATGGCTACAAAGGGGCGTCTCTCGCCATTGACCATGCTCTTATGTACGGCCCGCGCAACAAGCTCCTTACCTACCCCGGATTCACCGGTAATAAGCACGCTTGAGGAGGTTTTTCCAAGTTTTTTTATAATACTGAATATTGAGCGCATCACAGGTGAGGTGCCTATGATAGAGCCCATGAAAGTCTCTTCACCTGCGGCTCTCCCGGCTGCGCCCTCAATTGAGGAAAAGGCCTCCACCTTACCGGCCTTTTTTTCTATTGAGATGTTGTACTTTTCAAGTAACCCCTCTTTCGTAGAGACTACCTCTTTGCTGGCTCTATTCTCAGCGACACCCATAGGGGTATTCCATGAAGAATGTTGGACTCTCCCTTTCTTATCCTTCCTCTCATTAAGTGTCGGCGCTGAAATACTCATGATAGAACCCCTGTAGTATCTTCAAGCAGTTGAGACGGAAAACAATATAAATTACTCTTAAAATGTCATGGATTATTTACTACACTTCTTTTATACGCCAAAATAATGGCTTTGTCAAGCATTAGTTTACATTAATCTGAAATTAGTTAAATAAATTGTTTATGAGTCTCTGTAAAAGATTAGAGCAAGACATGAAAAAAGCAGACGCGAGATGGGTACTGCAAGGATAAACAACGCAGCATGGCCGCCCCTGTATGGGCGGCCATGCTCTTAAGAGAGAGGTATCTATCTCTTCTTACTTGATGAAACCGTTCTCAATTAAAGACCACGAGGTATGGGGCCTGGCAGAGAGAGGAGCCACGGGAGCAACAATATCAAAGTTGAAGTGGTCCTCATCAACTATAACGGTGAGTTCCGGGAAGTAGTAAGCCCCCACATAGCCGTTTAATACATATGTGCCCAGGGGTGTGGTTATGGGAACACCGTGGGTAAGGTGTACAGACTGAGAGTCATTAAGGCAGAGATGCACGGGTCCAAAAAGCTCGCCCACCGGCGGATAGGTGCCGCCACCGGGCATGGTGATATTCTCCCAGTAGTTAAAGCACTGCATTTCCACCGTGGTGTTCGTGGCCCTAAGAGTGTATCCAGGGGTGCCTCCCTCTGAGACGGTGACTGCGTCGGGAGTTATTACGAGGTCGATTACGGGTAAGGGTACGGTGCCGCTAATCTTGCTGATAAAGGCGTCACTACTGCCTCCATTGGTGGCCTGTACGGGGTTCATTAGAGGAAAGTCCGTGGAGAAAATCTGACCTGTCATATAGGCCACGCCTGAAATATCAACCGCTATGCCATTACCAATATCTCTGCTACTCCCTCCGAGGTAGGTGGAGTAGAGATAAGCAGCGCCAGTGGGGTCTATCTTCGTTATAAAGACGTCGCCCGATCCTTCATAGATCCCCTGCACTGGGTCCATGAGGGGAAAGTCCGCGGAGGCGGTCTCCCCCGTCACATAGGCCGCTCCTTTTCCGTCAACGGCGATGCCAAGGCCTGCGTCATCACTACTCCCTCCAAGGTGTGTTGAGTACGCAAGCACGGGATCTATTACTATTTCCCTGGCATGGTCGTAAGAGCCCACGGTGAAGCCCTATGAAAATCCCTTGTCCTCACCCCTGAGTATCTTATAAGCCCCCTCTACGGCCACTCTCTCGCCCTTAATCTCCTGATAGATAAAGGGCCTTTTCCCGATTATTTTTCCCTGTGTAAGAGAGACCTCAAGGTCCCCGGCCTCTCTTACCTTTAAACCCTTTGCGCCCTTATAGGCGAACTTTACCTTTGAAATATCACCGCCTGGACGGACGATAACGTCGTGCTCCAACTGACGGTTATTACCGTAAAACTTTATATCAATATTCTTGTAAACATCCTCATAGGTAACTACCCCGTAGGTAGGTATATTGATGCGCCATTTTGCCTTATCATTACCTGAAAAGTAGTTCACATGACCGCTTTTTTTCTCGCCTGCCTTTATTTTCGCCTCTTTATTAGACCCTACAAAAGAGAGGGAGACTGCCTCGCTGGTGCGCATTTCTTGTTTTTTTCTCTCAAGGCCCAGAATGTCCTCATTAAAAGAGGTTATCTCACCGGTCTTGCCTTCCCTCCTTGTAAGGCCGATGACCACGCTGTCTCTGGTAAAGAACGTGCTGTGCCCCGCCCCCTTCTCATAGAACTTTACAGCACCGTCCACCTGACCCTTGTTCTCAATAAAATAAAGTGGAAGTAGGCCGTAGGCATTTATAAACCCGGCCTTTTGGGCCTCTGTGACCCTGGTTTTCTGGTGACCCTCCAAGAGGGGAATTTTGCCTTCATCGGCGGCGAGCCCTGTAAGGGGTACAAAGATAAGCAGCTGCAATAGAAGACAATAAAAATTAAATAAAAAGGCCGCCCCTTTATGGGCGGCCCTTTTATGAAAAGAGAGGTTTTTTATCTATCTATCTTTCTTTAGTTCATTGCCCTGGTGGAGGAGGAAAAGCCGTAACGTCTATGCTGGTATGGGACTCGTCTACCAAAAAGTGTAACTCAGGGAGATTGTAGGCCCCCACAAAAGAGTGCAGGACATAGTTGCCAAGGGCGATGCCATTGGGCACGTTATGGGTGAGTGCCGCATTCTGCGAGGCCCAGCCGTCAAGGCAGAGACGGACCGGGCCGAAGAGCTCGCCCGTTGCCGGAACAGTGGACCCATTAGGCAGGGTCATGTTCTCCCAGTAATTGAAGCACTGCCGTACGGCGGTAGTATTAATTGCGGTAACGGTGTATCCAAAGACTTCTCCCCTTGCAACGGTTGGGCTGTCAGGGACAACGCTGAGGGCGATTACAGGGGCGCTGATCTTGGTTGTAAAACCGTCAAAATTACCTGCATTGGTTGCCTGTATAGGCGCCAATACCGGAAAGTCAGTAGAGGCGGTCTGCCCCGCAACATAAGCGGCTCCAGATGAGCCCACTGCTATGGAACTGGCAGACTCTGAAGCTGTTCCGCCAAGATAGGTTGAGTAAGTATGAAGCGTTCCCGCGGGATTTACCTTGGTTACAAATACATCAAAAAAGTTTGCACTGGCAAGAGAAGACTGTATGGGGTCCTGGAGAGGAAAATCCGGGGATACAGTGAGACCCGTAACATAAGCAAAGCCGTTGCTGTTTAATGCTATGTCCATTCCAACATCAATGTCGCTGCCGCCAAGGTATGTGGAGTAGGTAAGGGCCGAACCTGCGGGGTCTATTCTGGAGATAAAGGCGTCTTGAACCCCTCCAAAAGCTCCCTGTATGGGGGCTACAACAGGAAAGTTCGCGTCATTTGTACTTCCTGTAACATAGGCCGCCCCTGAACTGTCAAGGGCTATGCTCTCTCCAAGATCACTTCCTGTTCCACCGAGGAAGGTAGAGTATATATGGGCCGTGCCCGCGGCGCTGAACTTGGTTACAAAAGCGTCATCAGCCCCTCCAAATGTCCCCTGCAGCGGGTTCTGGACAGGAAAGTCAGCGGAGTTGGTGAAACCCGTTACATAGGCCTCGCCAAAGCTGTTTACAGCTATGCCATTACCGCTCTCATTAAGAGTACCGCCAAGATAGGTGGAGTAGGTAACTGCCGCACCACCGGGGTCTAACTTCGTTACAAAGGCGTCAGAAAACCCTCCCCCAAAGGCAGCCTGCTTGGCGTTCAGGAGGGGAAAGTCCGTGGAACTGGTCCACCCGGAAACATAGGCGGCTCCTGTGTTGTCAACGGCAATGCTGTAGCCAAGGTCATCAAGACCTCCTCCAAGGTATGTGGAATACACGAGAACTCCGCCAGCGGCGTCTACCTTGGTGATAAAGGCGTCAGTGAAGCCTCCTATGAGGCCCTGCACAGCGCCAACAATGGGAAAATCCACTGAGTCCGTCTGACCTGTAATGTAGGCCGCCCCTGCACCATCAATAGCGATGCCGGCGCCGCTCTCAAACCCGCTGCCGCCAATGATGGTGGAGTAGACGTAAGCTGAACCTGCGGCGTCTATCTTGGTTACAAAAGCGTCATTAGAAACAATTACCTGAATACCCAACGGCCCCAGGGGGGGGGGAAAGACGGGGAAGTCAGGTGATATGGTCTGACCTGTAATATAGGTTGCCCCTGTATTGTCTACGGCAATTCCAAGGGCGCTATCAGCATCGCTGCCGCCAAGATAGGTGGAGTAGACAAGCACAGGGTCTATAACAAGGTCTACAGCATGGTCGTAAGAGGCCACAGTGAAGCCGTATTCAAATGTTCCGTCTTCACCCTTAATGAGCCTGTAGCTTCCCCCAACCACTACCCTCTCTCCTTTAATCTCCTGATATATGAAGGGCCGCTGCTGGATGAGCTTTCCGTTTTTCAGGCTCACCTCAAGGTCTCCGGCCTCGGTGACGTTAAGATCCTTTACGTCTTTGTAGACGAACTTTACCAGTGACGGGTCACCGCCTGGATGGACGATAACATCATGCTCGATATTTTTGTTATTTCCGTAGAATTTTATATCTATATTCTTGTAAACATCTTCATAGGTAAGGGCGCCGTAGGTGGGGATATTGGAGCGCCATTTTGACTTATCATTACCTGTAAAGTAGTTTACATGGCCGGGCATGGCTTCGCCGGCAGTTAACTTCGTATTCTTGCTTGCACCGACAAAAGCAAGCCGCAAAGCTTCGGTGGTTATTTTTTTATTATCAATACCCTCGCTTTTTGTAAGGGCAATTACAACGCCGTCTTCTGTAAAGAAGGTGGCGTGCCCGGCGCCTCTCTCATAAAACCTTACGGCCTCGTCGGCCTGCCCCTTGTTCTCGATAAAATAAAGGGGGAGTTTGTTATATGTCTTCAAGGCGTTGGCCCTTTGGGCCTCTGCAACCTCTTTTTTATTATGATTCTCTATTGGGGGGGTACTGTTGCTACTGGCCGCAAGGCTTGTAAAGGGTAAAAAGAGCAAGACCTGTAAGAGCAGTAAGAGGGGTAGTCTCATGGCGCGTTTCTCCTTGGCTTGGGGGTTAGCAAAAACCGCCCCCTCAACTTAAAGATTAAAAAGAAAAAAAGGGTGCGGCAAATCCGGCTTTGCACAAAATTCGACTGTATACTTATACCACGAGGCTACAAGAAGTGTCAATCCCCTGAAAGTATGGGTTTTAAGTGTCAAATAATATAAGGGCCTCCTCTCAATGAGAGGCCCTTCTGTCTTTCAAGGAGGCTCCCTTACATGTCTTCATCCTCAATACCAAAACTCTTTATCTTCCTGTACAGGTGGCTGCGCTCAATGCCTATGGCCTCTGCGGTCTTTGCGATATTGCCTCCATTGGCCTTGAGTTTTCTCACGATGAATTCCTTCTCGAATGAGGCCCTGGCGTCCCTGAGCAGGCTCCTGTTAAAGAGACCGCCGCCGTCGCCCCCTGCCTTGGTGCCGCTTATATAGGAGGGTATGTCGTCTATGGTGATAGTGGCCCCGGGGGTCATTATGACGAGCCGCTCAAGGAGGTTCTTCAGCTCTCTTACGTTGCCGGGCCAGCTGTACTCCGAGAGAAGTCTCCGTACCTTTGCGTCGGCCTTTTTCACATCCACGCCGGAGCCCCGCGAGAACTCCTTCAGGAAATGGTTCGTAAGAAGGGCTATATCATCAGGCCTCTCCCTTAACGGCGGCACTACAAAGGGAATGACGTTGAGCCTGTAATAAAGGTCTTCTCTAAAGCCGCCGCTCTTTATCTCCTCCTTGAGGTCCTTGTTTGTGGCGGCAATGACCCTTACGTCCACCTTTATAAGCTCCGTGCCCCCTACCCTCTCAAAGGACTGCTCCTGAAGTATCCTCAGTATCTTGGCCTGGGTCCTGAGGCTCATGTCCCCTATCTCATCAAGAAAGATAGTGCCCTCGTCGGCCATATCAAACTTGCCTTTTTTCTTTGACACAGCGCTTGTAAAGGCGCCTTTCTCGTGCCCAAAGAGCTCGGACTCTATGAGATCATCAGGTATGGCGGCGCAGTTCACTTCTACAAAGGGTTTATCCGAGCGCGTGGAGAGCTGATGTATGTTACGGGCCACAAACTCCTTACCCGTGCCGTTCTCTCCTGTGATAAGGACCCATGAGTTAGATGGAGCCGCCTTCTCAATGTCTTTCTTAAGGTCCAATATTACCTCGGTCTCTCCTATAATCTCGTACTTCTCCAGGGCCTTTTTCTTAAGCTCCCTCACCTCCTCGGAGAGTCTCCTGTGGGCAAGGGCGTGCTCCACGGTAAGGATAACCTTGTCAAGAG
The DNA here is from genome assembly GCA_046753945.1 of Thermodesulfobacteriota bacterium. Taxonomy (GTDB): domain Bacteria; phylum Desulfobacterota; class GWC2-55-46; order GWC2-55-46; family JADFVP01; genus JAJRZX01. Next base: position 35,387 of record JBHHUW010000005.1, on the reverse strand, counting down.
AGAGTGGTTTTTCGATAAAGTCATAGGCCCCGAGCTTTGTTGCCTGCACGGCCGTATCAATACTGGCATGACCGGATATCATGATAACCTGCAGATCGCTCTCAAGGGCCCTGATCTCCTTGAGGGCGGCGATACCGTCCTTGCCGGGAAGCCAAATATCAAGGAGCATGATATCGGGCCTGGCCTCGGGCAGGAGCCTGAGGGCCTCTTCGGCGCTGGACGCGCTTACCACAGAATAACCATCGTCACCCAGCACGCCGCCAAGCACGTCCCTGATATCCTTCTCATCATCTACTACCATTATTTTATTCATATGCTTACCGGCCCAACGGGAAGTTCTATGACAAAGATTGTTCCCCCCGTGGGATTATCCCTTACCCTTATGTAACCGTTATGGTCCGATATAATATTGCTTACAATGGCAAGGCCGAGACCCGTACCCGAGCCTTTTGTGGAAAAATAGGGCTCAAAGAGCCGCTCCCTGGCCTCAGAGTGTATGCCAGAGCCGTTGTCAATGACCTCCACCCTTACGAGGCTAAGCACGGGGTTGAAGCTCGTCTTCACCGTTATGAGACCGGTCCCGGTAATGGCCGCGGCGGCGTTATCAAAGAGATTTATGAGGACCCGCTTTATCTGGTCCCTGTCAATACTTACCACCGGCATGGTCTCATCAGTCTCTACGTTATAGAGTATCTTCTTATCGGCAGTCTTGTAAAGGGCCACGGTCTCGCGGACCACCTCGTTAAGGTCGTTTGGCGCGGGGTTTACCGAGGGCATACGGGCAAAATTGGAGAACTCGTCAACAAGTGTCTTCAACTCGTCCACCTGCTTGATAATGGTATTGGTGCAGTCGTCAAATATGTCATCATCTGTAAAATCCTGCTGATATTTTTTCCTGAGCCTCTGAGCCGAGAGTTTAATGGGCGTAAGAGGGTTCTTTATCTCGTGGGCTATCCTCTTTGCAACCTCCTTCCATGCCTGCATCCTCTGTGTCTTCAGTAGATGGGTAAGGTCGTCAAGAACCGTCACCATGCCGAGATAATTGCCCCTGGCATCCCGCAAGGCGTTAAGGTTAACAAGGACCATTATGGTCTTATCCCCTACCTTGATGCTTAGCTGCCTCTCCATGGACTGAACACCTATTACGTTCATATGCCTTATGAGCTCTTTAAAGACATCACGGTCCTCCTCACGGAGCACGTCTTTATAATTCTTAGAGAGTGCGTAACTCTCTTCCGTGCCCAGTATCTCCGCGGCCACCCTGTTAATGGAGGTGATTTTGCCACTGCGGTCAATGGAAATAATGCCCGCAGTGATATTGTCAAGGACTATGCCCATGTAGCGCCGTCTCTGCTCAAGCTCGGTATTGGTCTTTCGAAGATCCAGGTTTGCCTCCTCCACACGCGTCTTACCGGCCTTCAGGTCCTCGGTCATCCGGTTAAATGACCTCACCAGGAGGCCGATCTCATCATCGGACTCTACGTTAATACGAAAATCCAGGTTCCCTCCGGCAACCTCATTGGTGCCGTTGGCAAGCTCGTGTATGGGCACAGTTATCCCCCTTGCAAGGAATCGCCCTATCCAGATGGAGAAGAAGACGATAAGAAGCATTATAATAAGGAGTATGACAAAATAACTGGTTTTTACCGGGTTTTTCAGCAGTTTCATCTGCTTGTAACCCTCAAAGGCCGCGGAAATCTCCTTCATCTTGCCCATTAGGCTGAGCGGCACATGGTAGCTTACCACCACAGCGCCTATGACATGGGCGGGGTCTCCGTGTACGATTACGGGATATGAGCCCCGCACCACATCGCCAAGGTCCAGGCTCCGCACAAAACTCAGGGGTTTGCCTGCAAAAGTGGCCTCAATACGCGAGGGGTCTACTTCAGGCACAGTGCCCTCCACGACTGAATCGGAGACAAAGTACATGATACGCTTGCCAGCATCATTAAAGACCTCGATGGTGGCAAAATCATTCTCTTTCATGCGCTGGTATATGAAAAAACGAAGGTGTGATGAATCCGGGGTAAGGGCCTCCCTGCCGGCGGAGAGGGCTATGATACGGGCGCCCGAGAGCATCTTCTCCTTCATGTCCCGGTAGTAGTTCTGGCCAAGTTCCAGAGACTGCTGCAGAGAATCCTCTATCTTTATATTGAACCACCCGTCGATACTGCGGTTTATAAAGGCTATGACCACGAAAAACAATATAAGCGTTGGTATGATGGAGAGTGAGACAAAGGCCGTAATTAGCCTTGTCATGAGCTTGGAGCCCATGACCTTTCTCTTCCTCTCAAAATATATCTTTACGGTATTGCGCAGTATAAGAAAGATTACAACGATAAGGAGGATTATGTTGAGGTTTATAAGGCCCAGTATGAGTATATTGGCCGGTATGGGCACATTATCGCTGAGGATGGTGATGTGAGACTCGAAATAAGTGAGCAGGACGATAAGAGGAAGGACTGCGATGATAATTAATATCTCTCTTCGCCGTCTCTTCTGCTCGGAGGCCGTTTTATTGGAACTCTTCATAGCGCTTATCAGTAGGTAAACTTGTAGGAGTACCAGTCTGTATCAATGTCCCATAACCTCAGGAAGAAAAACATGTAATCAAGGCGGAAGGGCAGCCTGATGGTGCGAAGCTCCGCCATGATGTTAAGTTCATATCTGTAGCCGCGGGGCAGACCCCACGATGGAAGAAGCACAACAGAGTCCGGAGAGCTCATAATATGCTTCATCTCCTCGTAATCCTTTGTAACAAGTTTTTCAAATCCCTTTTCCTCAAGGGTTATCTCATACTCCTCCTTGAGGGTGTCGTACTTCACCGTATGCTTGAAGTTCCACCTGCCCATGTCCTTGTCAAACCACATCCTTCTCCTGCGGGTGAACTCGACGATGAAATTAAAAGACGTGGGCACTCCGCTCTTAATGGCCTCTTCAATGCCCTCTGGAAAGGCATTCTCAACAGAGAAGGTAATACTCAATGCCTCAGGCGCGGTAGTGACCTTAAGGCCGCCCACTTGGGCCTTTGCTGCCAGCGCATTTGCCGAGACAGCCATGGTAAAGATAAAGGCTATGGATAGCAGAAGTTTTTTCATTACAAAGGATAATTACGGGGCCCGGGTTTTGCAGCCCCTGATTATAATATAGATTCAAGACGGGTACGAAGGGAGACAAAAAAAACCGTCCACGCGCCAGCGGCAACAGAGATGCAAAGACCTTAATTACAGAAAGAATATAACTAATCCACGCTTAAAAAGCAAGAAGGTACGGAGGACAGACCCGGCGGAATAAAATCGTGGTTAGAGGCGGCGCTTCCTGAGTTCAGCTAAAAAAAAAGCCCTGCCCACATTCATGGAGCAGAGTCATTTTTTCGGTATGTGCCGGTCTCACTCTCCGGGCCAGCGCAAGGAACTGGCCAGACAGCCGGTCTTAGAGTGAGCTTGTCTTGTTGCGCTCCCTTGAGAGGATAATGCCCCGCTTTATTATCTCTCTCTTGACTTTTTTTCTGAACTCTGCCTCGTCCACCTTGAATTTGAAGGACTTTTTGCCGTTTATAAAGATTGTGGGGATATCATCGCTGTACCTGCGTTTCAGGTCTTCGCTGGAGGCGATGTCAATCTCGTTAAGGGCAAAAGAGAGCTCATCGCTTACCTTCTTAACGACATCTCTGGCCTCCATGCAAAGCTCGCATGGAGCGCCTGTAATAGGGTCTCCACACATACTGTAGGAACATGGCAAGCAGTCTTGTCTCGTATATAGATCCACACGAAGTTTGCTCATGATCTCATTACCCGCCTTAGCTGAATTGTGGCATGATGGCACTAAGATATGAGGCGATTATAGCAAGAGAGTTTGAAAAAATCAATACCCCGGTCACAATTAGAAATAAACCAGTGATGATGGAGACGAGGCGCATGTGCTTTTTCACCCTGTTGAAGTGGTGAAGAAAGGTATTGATGCCAAGAGAAGTGAGAAAAAATGGTATGGCAAGGCCGACTGAATAGGCGGCAAAGAGCTTCATGCCGGCAAGAGGGCTTGTGGAGGTGGCGGCCACGGCGAAGATGGCCGAGAGTATTGGGCCTATGCAGGGGGTCCAGCCGGCGGCAAAGCCTATGCCCACGATAAAGGAGCCTAAAAAACCTGCTGGTTTGTCCTTGAAAAAATGAAACCTCTTATCCCTCTGGAGGACCTTGATATTTATTACACCCATGATGTGGATGCCGAGAAGGATTATAATAATACCTCCGATCTGGCGCACAAGGTCCTGGTACTGCAGGAAGACTGAGCCGAAGAGCTGGGCAGAGGAGCCCAGTATAAGGACAAATACAGTGGTAAAGCCGAAGATGAACATGAGGGAATTAAGGAGGATTACGCGCTTTAGCTGACCGGAGTTCTCGGACGTAAGGTCCTCGAAGGAAATTCCCGTTACAAAAGATATATACGAGGGCACAAGGGGGAGTACGCATGGCGAGACAAAGGAGAGTATGCCCCCGAGAAATGCAAGAGATAAGGTTACTTCACTGTTCATCACAGTATCCTTTATTTATATTCAGCAAGAGAGTTGCCGGCAGAGACGTACCCTGCGCTGGAGAGAGGCTGGGTCTATCTTAATATGGCTTCATAGCTTTTTTCTTGCCATAGGACTCAGGCGCACCGGCGCCCTTTGCAAGGAGGTTCTCTATGGTGTATAAATTTTTCTTGCTGGACCAGTCCCTTGGACCCCAGATCTTCTCGGCTACAATGCCGTTCTGGTCTATGATAAATGTCTCCGGAACACCTGTGGTCTTATAGGTGTTCTTAATGGAACCCTTCCGGTCATGGAGTATAAGGAAGGTAAGGCCGTATTCTTCGGCAAACTTTTTTACGGGATCATCAGAACCCTTGTCTATGCTTACTGCAACTACCTTAAAGGGCTTGTCCTTGTATTTTTCATGCATGTACTGCATGGAGGGCATCTCCTCTCTGCAGGGGTCGCACCACGTGGCCCAGACATTTAAGAAGACAACGTTTCCGCGCATATCGGAGAGCTTGTGATTTTTCCCCTCAAGGTCTGGAAATGTAAAGTCAATGGCCTCGGCACCGGCGGTCATAAGTATGAACTTCTGTTTCTGGCTCATGACCACGACGACGACTATGACAATAGCTGCCACTACGACGCCTATTACTACGGATTTTGGCAGACCGCCCTCGGCCTTTGTCTCATCAGCCATAAGAAAGATACCTCCAGGTGGAAGTTTACTATAACCAAAATATGACGGCTTCTCTGATTAAGGGACATTAAGTGTAATCAGGCCCGGCATGGCAGTCCCAACGCAGCAGCCCCACGTGCCGTATAGTCTTGCGCCGCGCCCTTGATGATACAATAAAGAGACCTGGCTTTGCAAGGACTCACCTGCTCTGCCGGGCCAGCCAGGGTCGTTTTTTTAACCCCGCCTCCCTGCTCCCCTTTGCCCTGGCCAAAAACAACCTCTTTACACCAGAGAGATCTTTGCGCCAAAAAAGCTATACCCCGGAATACTCCAGCCCCCTGCAAAGAGGAGGCATTCAAATGGCCTCAGGCATAGGCGTGGAGGCCCGGCAGTATGAAGCTAACGCCCCAGTACAGGAAGAGGATGGCAAGAAAACCGGCTATGGATAGATAGGCGGCCTTTTTACCGCGCCAGCCCCTTGTAACCCGTGCGTGCAGGTATGCCGCGTATATAAACCACGTAATGAGCGACCACGTCTCTTTGGGGTCCCAGGACCAGTACGTTCCCCAGGCGTAATTGGCCCAGACAGCGCCTGTGACTATGCCTACGGCAAGGAAGGGGAAACCCCAGGCAATGGACCTGTAGGCAAGCTCATCAAGGATTTTTCCGCTTGGAAATGCCGCGAGAAGGCCGCCGTGGCCGCCTCTGGACTCGCTCCTGTTCTTGATAAGGTACATGATGCTCAGGCCGAATGATATGGCAAAGGCCGAGTAACCCACAAAGGTGGTGAAGACATGAAAATCAAGCCACCCTATGGCGTAACGTTCAAGGCCGAAGTTGGAGAGCAGATCCTGCATCCAGTGCCATTTGCTCTGCAGGGCCGGGTTAAGTGGCTCTACGCTCTTGAACCTGTATGGAAGCATGGATGCCGAGAGCATGGCGAGAAAGGCGATGGTCATTACAAAGGCGCCGATAGCCTTGAGCTTGTGCTTGTACTCAAGGATAAGATAACCCAGGTTAATGCCCCATACAAAGAGTATCATGGACTCAAAGAGGTTGGAAAAAGGCGCGTGCCCGGATTCACTTGCCCTCATGATAAGTATCATAGTGGTGGAAAAGAGCGCCACAACGGCTATGGATGTGGCAAGCTGACCGAGCCAGTTCTTCTTGAATACCCAGTTACCCAGATACAGGATAGCGGCAAGGACGTAAAAACCAAAAGAAAAGCTGAAAAATACAAGTGATAGTACCATAAAATAAACCTCCGGCCCGTGGAGCTAATCCGACTCTATGCGCCTGACTATATCCTTGAGCTCTTTTTCAAGGGCAAACTGATTTTTATTGATAAACCCGCCTATCTTTACCTCAGAAGAGTTCCCTGTTGACTTTATATAAATCCATAACCTCTTATGAGTGATAAAGAAAGCAAGAAAGAAACCCAGCCCCATTACGAGGGCGCCGGCCCAGACAATATTGACGCCGGGGTCTTTGTTAAGTGAAATTCCCGAGTACATAATCCCACTGAAACCGGCAAATACAAGATCATCCTCGGAATCCGGTATGGCCGGGAATATACCCGGATAGTTCAGAAAGAGCCAGGGGTTGGAGATCATCTCCTCGCCCTTGTAAATCTCAATATGAACGGCAGGGTTCTTTGTCTCGGCGGACTGGCTGAAGACCGTCTTTGTATTATTGTCATAGGCAAAGTCCGCGGCAAAACCCATGAGCCTTATGGAGTATGGCGTCCCTTCCAGATCAACTCTCTCACCCCAGTCCACGCTCGTTGTCAGGTCAAGGCGCTTGCTGTCTTTTTTAAGAAGCCCTATATCAGCCCGTTTTATCCTGTCCCATGCAGAGCCGTAGTTGCTCTGATAAAAGCGGATGCCCTTATAGTAAAGGGGCTCATTAACCCATATCTGCTTTTTCAGGACCTCTTTACCCTCCTCAATAACAGTAAGGAGGCTGTTGTACTGTTTTATCTGGCCGGTATCGTAGAACTCCATCCAGAATTTATCGAGCCTCACCTCGAAGGGAGCCTCGGGAACGATCATGGTATCTCCCTCGTAGACTATCTTGTTATCCTTGTAGCCGTAGTAACCGCCTATGATAGAGCCCAGCAGTATGAGCAGGAGGCTGATATGGACTACGTCTGAGCCAAACCGTCCCAGGGTGCCGCGCCAGGCATATATATAATGGCCGTCAGAGGCCGTTGTAAGCTGCGTCTTGTACCTTTTTTTCTTGAATACTGATAGTACCTTGTCCCTGGCCCTCTCAAGATCTGCGGCCATGATAATAGTATTATTATGGGAGCAGTTGGTGATAATCCTCGCGTTAAACTTACCCTGTGGTTTCTGGTTAAGCAGGGACTTCCACTTTGGAGGGAACCTCTCAAATGTGCAGACGATGATATTCAGGCATAGCAGAATGAGCAGCGCCGTAAACCACCACGCATGATAGAGATCATGAACATCGGTGTAGAATATGACCTTGGCCCATTTAAGACCAAAGGCGCGCACATACTCCGAGGGCTGAAGGCCCTGCTCCACTACCGTACCAACACCTGCGGCAAAGGCCAGGGTGAGCATTATGGCAAGTGTGAGTTTAAGGGAATTAAAAAACAGCCAGACCTTCCGGCCTGCTCTTTTATGGAACGGCTTCGGCGTCTTGGCCTCAGCCCCTTTCTTTACGCTCATTTATCAGCCTTTTTTTCACTGGCCGCTGTCTTGTTAATCTGCGTGAGGTAATTGTCGGCCGCCTTTCCGACACCGCTTGCCGGATCTATTCCGCGCGCCTTTTTCCAGGCCTCACCGGCCTTCTGGAGGTCGCCGACTCCGTAGGCGAGAACAAAACCCTTTGTAAGCCAGATTCTCTGGTTGTAAGGGTTTTTCTTAATTCCATCATCAAGATAACTTACAGCCTCTTCTGATTTTCCAAGATAATGGAGAGAGAGACCAAGGTCGTTATATACATCGGTATTTTCCGGTGTAATTTTTAGAAGTTTTTTGTAGTAGCTAACTGCCTCATCAAAAGACTTCATGCTGAAGTAGGTGTCGGCAAGGCCGTATATGGCATCTTTGTCTTTGGGGTCTTCCTTAAGTCTTGCCTCAAGGTCCGCTATAAGAGAGGCCCTGTTATCGTTCAAGACCGGCCTTGAGGAGCCGTTGCCGCTGTAGGCGCTCGTTGATGACCTGCCGTTGCCTGATCCCTTGCCGATGATATAACCACCGGCCGCCGCCACAACTATTATAATGGCAGCCACAACTATGATTACCGAACTTTTGTTATTCACGCTTCGCCCCTTGGATGAGATTTTTCAATGTCCACAACAGGCCCCTACAGGTAATGATAACCAATTTTTGTTATTCAGACTCTTACCCTGAAGGCTCTTATATATATAATAATCACTCTATCTTTATTCAGTAAAACCTGCTCTCTGCAGGTCAATCCTGGTACAGGCTGTATTTCTCCAAGTTATAGTAACAAAAGGAGATTAAAGGATTATTAACGGAAAATTATTGTAGATTAACTCCTGGCAAGGTTCTGTGCTTCGAGCCGCTTCAGTGGCAGTGCGATAAATCCTCGGCTCTGAACTGCGGGCCCGCTCCAGGAAGGCAGGAAGGCAAGTCTTACGACTCTATGCAGGTTGTTTTTTAAATTATAAAAGAATCTTTAAGCTCACCCGGTATAACGCGCTCCATCTTTTAATCGCCCCAATGCAAGGACGCCTTTATGGTGGTCAGGATATTTTTTTGAGTTGAGTGGCCAGGAATACTGCCCTCGTCATCTTCTCCTCCACACCGTAATGAATACACTTTGTAGGGCATCTACCGATGGCCTCATCGCTCTGCGGTGCAAGTTCATTATCGACAGTAGCGAGATTATCCTTGAGGGAAATACCGCCTTCAACAGAGCAGTCTTTTACGCAGAGGCCGCAGCCTATGCAGGCAACAGTGCAGACCTTTCTCGCCTTTGCGCCCTTTTCTTTATTGCGGCAGTAGACAAAGAGCTTGTGGTCCTCGCTGTGCATCTCGATTATGTTTCTCGGACAGGCCTTTACGCAGGCGCCGCAGCCCACGCATTTATCATGAAAGACCACAGGCAGGCCGTTATCGTTCATTGCCATGGCGCCGAACTCGCACGAATCCACGCACTCGCCGTATCCGAGACACCCGAAGGCGCAGGCCTTGCCGCCCCCTGTAAGGTCAGAGGCCGTACAGTCCACGGCTCCCCTGTACTCGGCATCTCTTCTGGCCTCGGCTGTGCCGCCGTTACAGAGCACCACGGCTATATTCCTCTTTTTTGCAGAGACCTCTACGCCGAGGAGACGCGCAAGCTTTATGGCCATAGCGTCCCCTGCGGCAACGCAGCCCGTAGGCACGGCCTTGCCCTTTAGCAGCTCCTCGGCAAAAGACCTGCACCCGGCAAAGCCGCAGCCCCCGCAGTTGGTGCTGGGAAGTATCTCTACAAGGGCCTCAATACGCGGGTCTTCCTCGACTCTCAGCTTTTTGTCGGCTACGGCAAGAAAGGCGGCAAGCACGGCCCCTATGCCGCCCATGCTCACTACCGATGATATCAATATGCCTGTGCTCATAATTAAATGGAACTCCTTAAATACAACATTTTAAAGTATACACCACAATTACCCCGGCGGCAATCTCATAACCCGTAGACGAGGCCTTTAAGAGGAAACTCAAAAAACCTTACTGCAGGAGCCCGGCAAAACCCATAAAGGCCAGAGCCAGCATGCCCGCAACTATCATGGTAATGGCTATGCCCTGAAAATGCTTTGGGATATCGGCGAACTCAAGCTCCTCTCTTATGCCGCTCATCATAAGCAGGGCTATTGTAAAACCAACGCCCGCCCCAAAGCCGAAGATTATGCTCTTCAGATAGGTATAATCGCGCAGCACCATGAAGAGGGCAAGGCCCAGCACGGCGCAGTTGGTGGTGATTAGCGGCAGGTATATCCCAAGGGCCCTGTAAAGCGAGGGGCTGGACTTTCTTATATACATCTCCACAAGCTGCACAAGGGCGGCGATGATAATAATAAAAGAGACGTACTCGAGAAAGGGTATATTGTAACGAAGAAGTATGTAGTGATATATGGGCCATGTGGCCGCCGCCGTAAGGGTCATGACAAAGGTGGTGGCCATTCCCATATTAAGGGCGTTCTCCGTCTTGTTCGATACCCCCACAAAGGGGCAGAGACCGAGAAAATATGTAAGTACGAAGTTATGTATTATGGAAGCCGAGATAAAGACTACTATTAGTTCCACGGCTCTCTCTCCTAAGCCTCTTCGGCCTGCGAGGCCTGTTTATGGGATATATAGCTTACAAGGGCAATAAGGCCGCCTGTTACAAGAAAGGCCCCGGCCGGAAGTATCATGACTATCCACGGCGTGAACCACTCACCGAGTATCTCAAGGCCGAAGATGGAGCCAAAGCCAAGTATCTCTCTTATAAGACCGATTACGGCAAGTCCCATGGTAAAACCAATGCCCGTTCCAAGGGAATCCATAATAGATGGAAGCACGGGGTTTTTCTGCGAGAAGGCCTCGAGCCTGCCGAGAATGAGGCAGTTTGTGATTATAAGGGGCACATAGGGGCCAAGGGCCTTTGAGATGCTTGGAGTCACAGCCTGCAGAAAGAAGTCCGTAACAGTAACAATGGTAGCGATTATGACTACGTAGGCGGCTATCCTCACCTCGGAGGCTATGAGTTTTCTAACCACGGAAACAACGGTGCAGGAGACAACAAGGACAAATAGCGTGGCAAGTCCCATTGAGATGCCGTTTATGAGGGAGTTGGTGACGGCAAGGGCCGGGCAAAGGCCGAGGAGAAGCCTGAAAGGGGCTATATCCTGCCAGAGACCCTTTTTCAGCTCATAGAGAAGAGCCGGTTTTTCCTCTTCAAACTCTATTTTTTCCGCTGCTTCGGCCATTTTTTTACTCTTCCTCTTCCTCGCCGCTCTCCTCTGATTTCTTCGGCTCAGGCGCTACGGGCTCTGCTGATATATCGTCCTCTGTAAAGAGCCCCGTTACTTTCTTTACGGCCTTGTTGATATTGTTAACAACGGCCTTACTTGAGATGGTGGCCCCGGTTATGGCCTGAATCTGGTTTGGTTTTTCAGGCTTTACGTACTTAATATATTCTATTTGAGGGCTAACCTCAAGCCCGATGAACTGCTCCTTAAAGGATTCTTCGCGGATTCTGTCGCCAAGGCCCGGGGTCTCTACCTGATCGAGTATCTCTATGCCCTTGAGCTTCGCATAATCAAGGTCAAGGCCCACCATGACGCCCACATTGCCCTGATAACCATTGCCGTCGGCCTTAAAGGCCAGACCAATGGGGGAGCTGTTATTATCAAGGCCAACGTATATAGTCGCCACCCCGTCCTTATGCTCCTTTTCTAATGTCCTGTAGTCCTTGGCCTCGGTAAGGACGGTAAAGATAGCGGCCCTTAACTCCTTTTCCTTATTGATCTGGATAAGGGGGTCGGCCATCTTGAAGACAAAGGAGAGGATAATACCGGCAACGGCGCCGAGCACGGTAAGGGTGACTATCATTTTAACGGACTTATTCAATGGGTGAAATATCCTTAAAATTTATTGATTGGCAGTGGGGGTCTCTGCCTGAGTTTCAGCCCCCGGGCTAAGCCTTTTTCTTCTTTAGTTCACCAAAGACCTTTGGTTTCGTATGTCTGTTAATAAGGGGCACAAAGGCGTTCATAAAGAGTATGGAGTACATGACGCCCTCGTTGAGCCCGCCAAAAAGCCTTATGATAATTGTTATAAAACCCGCTGATATTGCAAAAATCCATTGACCGCATGGAGTAATGGGCGATGTTACCATGTCCGTCACCATGAACCACGCCCCGAGCATTGCACCGCCTGCCATGATATGGAATAAGGGAGAGCCGTAGGCAGAGGAATCGTATATCCAGAAAATGGTGGCAAAAAAGGCGATGGAGCCAAGATACCCCAGGGGCAGTTTCCAGTTGATATACCCCTTGTAGCGAAGATAAAGCCCACCAATAAGGATGGCTATAACGCTGGTCTCGCCAAGTGAGCCGGAGGTATTACCGAAAAAGAGCGAGAGAAGGGCCGTGCCCTCCCCCTCGAACTTCATCATTGCAAGGGGCGTTGCGGCGCTTATGGCGTCAACAGCGTTTATTACATCGCCGGGTTCCACCCAGGTGGTAATGAGCACGGGATATGTTGCCTGCAGAAAGGCCCTGCCTATAAGAGCTGGGTTAAAGATATTATAGCCAAGTCCGCCAAAAATCATCTTTCCCACTACTATGGAGAATAGCGAGCCAATAACAGCGCCGTATATGGGAAAACCCGGCGGGAGCATAAGGGCAAGGAGTAAGCCCGTAATGGCGGCGCTGCCGTCATATATGCGCACGGGTTTTTTTCTTATCCTGGCCACGGCGTACTCCGAGCCGAGGCAGACCACAAGGCAGACCACCATGAGCAGCAACGCGCGGAGACCAAAGAGATATATGCTCACTGCCATGGCGGGAAAGAGCGCCATGATAACGGTATGCATTATCTTCGGGATATTCTCAGTGGTCTGAAAATGAGGCGAAGATGATACTACGAGCTTACTGGCGGCCTCGTCTTCCACGGCCTTGGATTTCTTGGGGGCAGGCTTTTTAGGCGCGGTTTTTTTGGCCTCAGGCTCTTTCACCTCAGGTTTTTTGGGCTCAGGTTCTTTTGCCGCCGGTTTTTTTACCTCGGCCTCGCCCTTATTTACTTTCTCAGTCTTCTCTTCTTTATCGGCCATAAGTCCTTCACAGTGCAGGAAGCGCAGATACGAGGCCAGTGAGAGGCCCTTCACTCTGCGTTAAGATAAACCCTGCAAAATAAGAGAAAAAAATCATATCCCCTGAATTTTATTCAGAAGAAAAAGCATGTATCTTACTTCAGCCTCCCTGCGGGGAGAAGAAAAAACTTACTCTTTCGGCTGCTGACGAACTCTCAGCTTACCCACCCTTATCCACTGCAGAAGCGGGCGCTGTGACGGACATACGTAAGAACAGCATCCGCACTCAATACAGCTGCCTCCGGACCAGTCGATGAATTCATCGGTCCTTGCCATTATGCCAAGTTCGCCCAGGCGGTAGGGCATGAGCCCCATGGGACAGGCGTCTACACAATTGGCGCAGCGTATGCATGCCTCCACAGGTTTTTTCTTTATTTTCTCGGCGCCAAGGACGGTAATCCCCGAGGTCCCCTTAATTACAGGCACGGTAAGGAGACTCTGCGAAATACCCATCATGGGCCCCCCGTTCAAGACCTCCACCTCGGTGCAGGAGGGCTTTATGCCGCCGCACTGGCCGATAACATCCTCAAAAGTGGCGCCAACGCGCACAAGAAGATTATTTGGTTCCACAAGGGCATCACCGCTTAGCGTTACTATTCTTTCTATAAGGGGTTTATTATAAAAAAAGACGTCATATACGGCCGCCGCGGTGCCTACGTTATTAACAAGCACGCCCACCTCAAGAGGCAGAGCCCCAAGAGGCACCTTCTTATCAATGGCGGCCTGAATAAGCATCTTCTCCGCGCCCTGCGGGTACTTGGTCTCAAGGACCATGACCTCAAGTCCCGGCGCGCCGGTAACGGCCTCTCTCAGGACCTTTACGGCCTCGAGCTTGTTCTCCTCAATGCCTATTATCCCTCTGTTAGCGCCGGCAGCCTTCATAAGGGCCTGCAGCCCCCAGACTACCTTCTCCGGGCTTTCCAGCATAATCCTGTAGTCTGAGGTAAGGAAGGGCTCGCACTCGCAGCCGTTAAGTATAACGGTATCTATCTTTTTACCTTTTGGCAGGGTAAGCTTCACAGATGTTGGAAAGGCCGCGCCGCCCATGCCCACAATACCGGCGTCACGCACCTTCTCCCGGATATCATCGGGCTCTATATCATCGAGCCTCACCTTGTGGTTAAGGGCCTCCCAGCTCGCGGTCTCGCCATCACCCTCAATGACCACAGAGGGAATTTTTCGGCCAGAGGGATGGGGATAGGCGTCAATGTCCTTTACCTTACCGCTTATGCTCGAGTGCACGGGCGCGGATATAAAGGATGTACCCTCGCCTATTATCTGCCCCTCGGCTACAATATCGCCCTTCTTTACAAGACACTGGCAGGGCGGCCCGATATGCTGCTGCAAAGGGATAATGACGGTCTCTGGCAGATTCGCCCTCCGTACGGCCTTATCTGCGGTAAGTCCCTTATGCTCTGCGGGGTGAACCCCTTTATCAAAGGTCTTTAGATTCATAGTTTTAGGGTGTATCAAAGTTTAAAATATTAAAATTCATTGTCCATAACTTGTCAAGTAGTTTCAATTGTTATGTTTCTTAAAGGCCCCTTCTCCAAGAGGGCCTTACATGGCTGCCTCCCTTCAAATTCACAGGTCTCCCGGCCATGCCGGCTCCTCTGCAGGCAGAGTCAAAAAATCCGGCAAAAAGCAGGCACAGTGTACTGAGAATGCAGAAGAAGGCGGCAGGGCTGCAGTACTATTCATACCAGCTTTTCAGCCTGCCGGGAAACAGCTGTTACTTAGAGAAAAAGTACAGTTAAATGTTTATTTTATCCATGGAGAATTTAATTTACAATAAAAAAAGAGACCTGCGGTCTTTTGACAGATCGGAGATTTCCGATATAATTTTCTCATACTCAAAAAACCACAGAGGAGGTCTATCATGAAGAGAGTACACGGGAGGAGTTCATTTCTCACTGGTCTTGTTATGTTTTCCATTTTCGTTGCGGCCTTATTGTATGGAGGGCAGGCCCTGGCCACCGGAGGAGCGGACCATGCCTCCGGCAAAGCCATAGCCATAGTGGCACCCGCGGAGAATGAGATTATACAGGGCGGCACTGTAGATGTAATCATTGAGCTCCGCGACAAGGGCGTAAGCGGCGACCACGTGCATCTGTACCTTGACGGCAAACTCGTAAAGCCCCTCCATGGCCGCAGGATAACCCATACACTTACTGGGCTAAGCAGCGGCAGCCACAACATCGTCATAAAGCTGGCCACTAAGAGACACAAAATTCTCGAGACCGAGGATTCCGTCAACATTGAGGTCAAGTAAGGCTAATCCTCTTCTTTACCTGCACTTTTTTCAAGATGCACTGCCGTAGCCGCACTCAAGAGCCATTATTCCCACGGCTACGGCAGTCTCCTTCGGCATTATCCTGATGCTCTGCCTGCCCATGCCACATCTGCAACTCACTTAACTGAGCATGGCTATGGTCTATTACCAGAAGACATGGAGAGTAGCTGCCTACACTACTAAATCCGTGGTCTTTTGTATTATATTGCAATAATTCTAAATTTAGATTGAAATACAAGGTCCTAAAAAATATAATATATAAATGGTAAATCGTTCCAATATCACGGCTATCCCGGATGCAAAGACCTCTGCCGGGAAAAATGAAGGCCTCTCAGACAAAAACTCCTCCACGGCCAAGAGTATTTTTGAGGTGAAATTTGCCGTTCCAAGAGAAGAGACCGCCCTTCTTGTGGCCACGCTCCGTCATAATACGGCAAAACCGGAACGATTCAGCCACGCAAAGATAAAAACCCTTTATTTTGACGACCGCAGGGGCACAAGTTTTGCCGAGAGTCTTGACGGCGAGATGCTCAAGAAAAAATACAGACTAAGGGTCTACATTGACAGGACCGAGGGCGCCTATTACTCTCTGGAAATCAAGAAACGAATTAACACCATTACAAGCAAGGTCCGCGAACTTATCTATGAGCAGCTTCCCGTTGGGTACAGAATTACATGCTTTCACTCACTGCTAAGGACCTTCGAGGAGGTTACAGGCCGCCCCCTCTTGAGTCTCTTATCGGAGCTCCCCTCAAAGGAGCTGCTTCTGGACACAGTTGTCTACTACGATAGAATAAGGTTTGATGACAGGCACGCCCCTGTTCGCTACAATGTTGACACATCCGTACGTGTCTTTCCCGGCCATTCGGCCTTTGGAGAGACCGGCGCGGGCCTGAACCTTGGTCATAGTATCTTTGAGATAAAAAGCGATAAGCCAGGTGTTATTCCCTTTTTTTTAAAGGGTCTCAGTCTTGAGCCTTTCTCGTTCTCAAAGTTTGCATGGGGTAAAGACTTTTTACTATAAATCACTGTGAGAAAAAAATCTTGCTCTACCCCAACCCTTATACAAAAAATCTTTTATTATAAAAAACGGCTAAGGGAGGACCGATGGACAATCTTACCGCCGCACTGGGCGCGCTCAGCACAGGAGAGCTGGGACTCTCGGAGTTTTTTATATCCATACTCTTCAGCCTCTTCGTAGGCATAGCATGTATGTTTCTCCACAGAATGTACTTTGGCATGAACTTTGACAGCAACGAGAGCCTGCCGCGCAGCTTCGTTGTCATAGCCCCCTCGGTAAGCGCCATATTCTGGGCCATTCAATACTCCCTGCCTCTCTCACTGGGACTTCTCGGAGCCCTTAGTTTCGTAAGGTTCAGAACCCCTGTCAAAAAAGCCGAGGACGTGGCCTTCATCCTCCTCGTAATCGCCCTCTCCCTGCTCTCGTCTGTATTTCGCTTTTACGCCGCCTCCATACTGCTCTGTCTCGTAGCCGTTATTGTCCTTGTCAAGACCGTCCTTGCCGGAAAGGCCATACCGCTTCTTCACATGGGCAGGGGAATAACGGCCTTTGTCACCACAAATTCCGTAATGGTGGAAAAAACAGACAATGAGATACGCGGGGCGCTGCTCGACAAATTCAAGGGGCTAAAGCAAAAGGGACTTGTGCTAAATGATGTTGTTCCAGTTGAAGATGGGTATAGCCTCAGGTATTCCCTGTACTTCAAGACAGATGACAACACTCTTCTTCCAAGCATTATAGAGATACTTAAGAGCCTTGAGAGCCTTGAAAGAGTTGAGGTCTTTTATGGAAAAACCTACTCTTAAGCCAGGGTATATTCTTCTCATAATCCTCCTCTCTCTCTTCATTGCCTTGGTTGCCAGAAGTCTTGTCTTCCGAGGAACAGGGCCTGAGAAGGTCACTGATACCGCCATTAGGGCAAGGCTTCTTAAGGAACGGCAGAACAAAGGTCTTGCCCACTTTCTCGGCTCTGCCTCAAACGAACGATACTCCTCTATTATATATGACATCAGGGTGCGCCGGCCCGGCAAGGGCCCCCTCCCCTGGGCGTCTTCCATTGAGGCCGGGCCCTCGGGTAAATTTGAGTTCACCTGGCGTGTAAAAGTTGACTTCAATGCCCTCTTTTCCATTAATCAGAGCGGCGGCGATGATTCAGATCTCTATGTAAAACTTACGAGCGCAGAGGGACTGCCCCTTTATACTAAAACAATGGGCTTTTCAATCCCTGACCATAGCGTCGCTCTCCCGCCTGGCATCTACGCGCTCAATGTTTCTTCAAATCAACCTCTAACCACATTGGAAATGAGCCTTGCTCCGGCAAGTCCCCCGGCCACTGGGCCGCGGGCCGACGCACCCGTAGGTTCCTTGAGGGAAATTAATCTAAAGTTAGGTCTGCGCTCTATGAAAGATTTTAAGAGGCTCGTTTCCTTTGGTTCCAAATCCACAGACAAGACCATCGTGAAAATGCCCGGAGCCAGGGTTGGCGGAGAGCTTTTTTTTAATAGTAAAAGAATAGGTGCGGCACAGGTTGGACTCTCTGGAAGATCACGGTGGCACCTCGAATGGTTCCCTTCCATAGATATCAAGATCTCAGGCGGAAGGTCCATCATGGGCATCCCATCCTTCAAACTTTACAGGCTCGGGACAAAGACAGGTATATTGGAGTTCACCGTCATGAGCATTCTTCAGGACATGGGTTTTTTCATGCCAAGGCATGACCTCATACACCTCATGGTGAACGGCGAAAGTCAGGGTGTGTATCTACTTTTGGAGACAACTACACCGGCCTTATTCTCTAATGCCAGAAGGCTTGAGGGAGATATCGTCGGAACGGAGCTTGATAAACTTTTTTTCGACTACCCTTACGGCGCTGATCTTGAATCAAGATTTTTTTTCAAGGCACGCGGCACAGGATATGAGAGACTCGGCAAAGGAGATTTGTTCTCCAGCGGTTTTGCAGAAAAGGTTAACCGGCATGCCCTGGCCGGTTATATTGCCTTTGCCGGTGTCTACCTCTCGGGCCATGGCCTCGGCGTCGATGACCTGCGTTTTTACATGGACCCGGCAAGCGGGCTTTTTTCACCACTGCCAAGGGACCTGAACCCCGCTTTTCTTGGAGAAAATTTATATCGTCATTTGTTTCTCCATATGGGATGGCTCACCGGTGAGCCGCCCTACACAGTCTGGCCCACGAAGAGACTTTACAAAGGCGATTACACTTATGAGAGGAGCAAAGGGGTCTTTGGAGTTACGCCCGAGAGCACGACATTGATATTCACTGACATTCATCCAACAGTAATAAATTTTATCTCGAAGAGTAAAAACCTGGCCCTTGTCAATAGGTACGTAAGATTCTTTCTCGATAACGATGCGCTCCGAAAAAAGATGCTTGGTCGCGCAATCAACGCTTCAAATAAGGTCCTCTCGGTTCAGGATAACAACGATTTAATAACTCAGCAAAATAATGACTTAACACGTTCAGGGCTCTCGAATATCATAGCGATAAAGGACTATCTCTCTTTTATGTGGGATGAAGCGCCTGCTCTTAAGCTGGATGATAAAAGTTTTTTGTGGAATAGAAGGACATCTCAAGACCTCGACCATACACTTGCGCCCGCTCTCTTCGGCCCTCTTGATTTAAGCGGAAATAAGAAAAAATATGCTCACGACATGAGTACGGCGCTATCAGTGGAAACTCAAATTTTCAAGATACTTGATAAGAGCAATATGACTTCCATAAAGCGGTCTTTTCGAGCCCTTGGAAAAAAAGAGGCTCTTTACCCGCTGCAAAATTCCGGACAACGTAAAGGTATAAGCTCACCTCTTGACAAAATCAGGGCTAAAGAGGTGATTAATAACGTCGCCACTTATGTAATGACGCGCACTGTGAATAACGAGCGCGGCATAGTTGTCTTTCTTGTACGTAACGAGACGGGGGAGAGCGAAGACTACAGCATAACAACAAGGAAAGGGATTACTGAAAAAGAACCGGTTATCAACAAGGTATTTTACGCCGCAGGTCTTAAAGGGAATAATAAGGCAACTACTGACGACATATTTAAAAATCGTTTTATAGAGGGAGAGAGGTTGAGGCTCCTTGTCTTTGACATTGCCCTTGCCGGGAAACCTGTCTTTTATAGGCTTAACGTCCCGAAGAATGCTTCCTTTATCTTTCCTCCTTACATGTACCTGCCTTCAAAGCCCTCGGGCAAGATGTCTGAGAGAGCACTTGCAGCAGGAACGCCTGAGTGGGCAGAGGAGGGCATTGACGGGCTTCACGTACGGGCAGGTTCACTCATCAAGATTGATAAAACCGTAACAATTGACCCTGGCGCAGGTAAGGCTCTCTTTATTCAAGAAGGAGTACGGTTCAGTATGGGACCAGGGGCCGGGCTCATAGTGAAGGGAGACCTCCATATAGAGGGAACAAAAGAGAGGCCAATAAAGTTCTTAAGCAGGACAGCGAGACCCTGGGGCGGACTATATTCAGGCAGAGAAAAAATGCCCGTAGAGGTAAGCGTCAAACACGCTGTCTTTGATAATTTCGGCGCCTTCCCAAAGACCTCTTTAGGTGGGCTCAAGCTCAACGGCGGCTTAACCATGCTGGGGGCAAATCTCAGGATGGATAACGTGCAGATACTAAACGCGCGGTCCGAGGACGCCCTGAACCTCATACACTCAAGGGCGGAACTGCGAAACATCAGAATAGTAGAGAGCTTCGCTGATAGCATTGACCTTGACTTCACAGACGCCAAAATACATAACCTTACAATAGAAGGGTCCAACGGAGATGGACTCGATATTTCCAACTCCCTTGTTCTATGCCTTGACTCAGTCTTCAACGGCTCTGCTGACAAGGCAATATCCGTAGGTGAGATGAGTCATATAGTTGTAAAGAACTCGAGGTTTGTTGGAAATATCACAGGTATCGCCAATAAAGACCAGTCCTTTATCAGGGTAAACGGCTCTACCTTTGAGAAAAACGGCACCGCAGTATCAGAGTTCATAAAAAAACCCTGGTTCGGAAAGCCGGAAAAATCCCTTAAGGACAATACCTACAGGGGTAATAAAAAACGCTATGACTGGCGCGGCTTCTACACCTACTAAGAGGGCGAGTGAACATGGGCCCATGCTTATGCCGCTAAAAAGCGTTAAAGCGGAAGGTCAGCCTCACATTGCCGCCAGTTTTAAATCAAGGGGCATCAAAGCCTATATCAAAGACCTCATGGCAGGAGGGGCAGATAAAGAGCCACCTCACCCTCTCTCCCTCATTCGTGAACATGGAGTGAAAGCCGTCCCTGTACCCGCATGAGGGACAGACCTTGAATTCGTCTCCTGCGTCAACCTTATTTATCTTGTAGTCCATATCAAGTAATCTCCATAACGCCTCAGGATTAAAGAACTTTTATATGTCAAGAGAAGGCCGTTAAAAAAACTTCAGGATCTCCTCTCCTCCCCTCTCAGCCTTCAGAACATCTTCGCCTCCCATGTAATCGTACCTCTTCCATCTGTATGGCGGGTCTATTATGGTGCCCGGAGTCTTTATCTCCTCAAGAAGCTTCAGGGCTTTCTTGACGATAAAGGTCTGCTCAGCGGCCTTGAAGGGCTCGCCCACGGGGTGGCCAAGGGGCCACTTCAGGAACATGGCCCTTGGGGCCTTTATATCCTCGGTAAATTTTCTAAGGATGCTGATAGAGGCCGTAGGTATACCGCGTGCCTCAATCTCTCTCTGTATCAGCCCCACGGACCGATTACAGATTCCTCACCCGGGGGTAAGGAGCACGGCGTCCACGGCATCCTTGCGTAGCCTCATGGCAACCTCAGGGGCGGTCTTGCGCATAAGTGTCTTTACATGGGGGCCCACAATATGCCCCATGAAGGCGTAATTCATTGGGGCCACGTCTTTGATGAAACCCTCTGCCGCAAGCTCCCTTAACCTGAATACAGGGAAGACCACATTTAAATCCCTATCCGCGTCGCTGTGGTCATAGTAGTCATGGGTAATGGTATACTCTTCGGCAGGGGTCTCAAGGGGTAGCGCGCGGTATGAAGGGTCGCCGTCCGGGTCTATCATATCAAAGGGTTCTTGCGTCCTCAGGTGAAGACCTGCCGTTGTAACAAGGGCTACCCTGGCATCTGCCAGCCCTCTTGTAAAGGGAGTCCAGGGAATGCCCTCTACACCAACCTGGGCCTGGCCCTCCGCGTATTTTTCAAGGTTGAACAAACGGGGAAACCTCGTTATTAGCGCGGCCATTAAACGGTTTTTTATCCTGCCCACCTCTTCTCCTCTTTTTTTAAACTACGCTATACTTATAATATAGCCCTCAAGGAGGCGTTAGTCCAGCGCCTCTCCTGAAGACAGATTAAAGTTACTCTAAATGTCTATTAAAACATGGCCCTACAGGGCTCCCAAAAGAAGATTTGAATTGTATCAGCCCTGCTCTTATGTTATTTTATATAATTGAGTTTAAGTACTTGTGCGCTTATGACAAATTGTTTAATCACATAAGAGAGAGACAGCGGAAAATTTTCAGAGTG
Organism: Thermodesulfobacteriota bacterium; assembly: GCA_046753945.1. GTDB lineage: Bacteria > Desulfobacterota > GWC2-55-46 > GWC2-55-46 > JADFVP01 > JAJRZX01. The sequence continues at coordinate 13,516 of JBHHUW010000005.1, read as the reverse complement.
GAGTTTTTTGATTAATGGCCGATAAATTCAGGATAGACAGCCACAAGCTCATGTACCATCCCGAGAGAGTGGCAAAGTGGCTCGGCGGTGAAGACATCTACCCTATATACGTGGAAATATCACCGTCGGGGGCCTGCAACCACAGGTGTACCTACTGCGCACTTGATTACATGGGCTACCAGCACCGCTTTCTTGAGACAGAGATGCTCAAAACGAGGCTCACGGAGATGGGACGGCTGGGTATTAAATCCGTCATGTACGCCGGCGAGGGCGAGCCCTTTCTTCATAAAGACATCGCCTCAATAATCAACCACACAGTAGAGGCCGGCATAGACGTAGCCGTTACAAGCAACGGGGTGCTCTTTACCGAGAAGATGATACGTGCGGCCATGCGCTCTATTACCTGGATAAAGATAAGCATCAACGGGGCAACAAAAGAGACCTACGCGAAGATGCACAGAACTGACGAGGAAGACCTTAAGCGCGTCATAGACAACCTCACAACTGCCGTAAAGGTACGAGAGGCCGAAGGCCTAAGTACGGCCATAGGCATGCAGCTAATACTTCTACCTGAGAACGTCCAGGAGGTGCTGCCCCTTGCGCGGCTTGCCCGTGACATTGGTGTTGATTACCTTGTTATAAAGCCATACTCACAGCATCTTAAGAGCATAACAACGCAGTACGAGTCCGTGGATTACAGCGAGTTCTACCATATCGCCGAGGAGCTGAAGGAAATCTCCACGGAAAATTTCAATGCCATTTTCAGGATAAACACCATGAAAAAGCTATCTGAAGAGGAGCGTGGGTACAGAACGTGTCTTGCGCTGCCCTTCTGGTCTTATATTGATTCAGGCTCCGGGCTCTGGGGATGCAGCGCTTATCTCAGCGATGAGAGGTTCCACTTCGGCAATCTCACTGATTCTACTTTTGAGGAGCTCTGGAAGGGCGAGAAACGCCGCAAGACCATGGAGTTTGTTAAGAACGAGCTTGACGCCTCAGAATGCCGCGTGAACTGCAGAATGGACTCTATAAACAGGTTCCTGCGCGATCAATTAAACCCGCCCGCTCACGTAAACTTCGTCTAAAAGGAGCCTATTAAGGGGGCCCGGGTTACAAGAACAATGCGGGATTATAAAAAACTTCAGGGTTACAATACCGGGTAACCTTCTCATTAAAACACGGACTTGAGATATGAACGATACAGCAGATGTAAGTTTTACAGCAGAAGATATGGCCGCGATTCCGCAAAAAACTCTTCTTGAGCTGTACACCACCATGCTCCGAATAAGGATGTTTGAGGAAAAAATCGTGGAGCTTTATCCCGCCCAGGAGATGAAGTGCCCTGTTCACCTCTGTATTGGTCAGGAGGCCATTGCCGCAGGTCTCTGCCAGACCCTTAAAAGCGATGATTATATGGTCTCAAACCACCGAGGACACGGACACGGCCTTGCCAAGGGAGCATCCATGAAGGCCCTTCTGGCGGAGTTTTACGGCCGTACCACGGGGTGCAGCCGCGGAAAGGGCGGCTCCATGCACATTATAGACACGGCCCACGGGGTTCTTGGCACGTCGGCCATAGTTGGCGGCGGCCTGCCATTGGGCGTTGGCACGGCACTGGCCTCGAGCATAAAAGGCGATAACAGGGTCTCCGTAGTCTTCTTTGGCGACGGGGCCTTTGACGAAGGGGTCTTCTACGAGTCCTTCAACTTCGCCATCCTTAAAAAACTGCCCGTAGTATTTGTATGTGAGAATAATTTTTTCGCTACTAATTCCCCGCAGTCCTCGCGGCAGGGCACCTGCGAGATAGCCAGAATTGCCGGGGCCTACGGCGCGCCGGGGATATGTATTGACGGAAATAACGTAGTAGAGGTCTACAATGCCGCCGTAGAGGCCGTAAAGCACGCCCGTAGGGGCCACGGGCCAAGCCTTATCGAGGCTACGACATACCGCTGGAAAGGCCATGTAGGCCCTGAGGTAGACTACGAAAAAGGCGCGCGCAGTAAGGAAGAGCTTCTTGGCTGGATGAAGAAGTGTCCGGTTAAAAATTTTGAAAAAGCCCTCATGCAAGGCGGTTTTATAAGAGCAGAGGAGCTTGACGCAGTACAAAAGAATATAACGCAGGAACTCGACGAGGCCTTGAGCTTCGCCCTTGAGAGCCCCCTGCCCCACCCGGGCGACCTCTATGAAGACCTCTATCAGGTAAACTGAGCTTATTATGCCCTGGACAAAGATAGCAGCAGACAGTCAAAGACTTCAGGAGCCGGACTCATCTAATTCTACCCTTAGAAGGGGTACATACCGCGATGCCATCCTTGAAGCTACAATGGGATGCATGGAGATGGACAAGAACGTCTTCGTCCTCGGCGAAGGAGTTGATGACGTTGGCGGGGTATTTGGCACTACAAAAGGCCTTATCGATATTTTTGGGCCCCAGCGTGTAATCGACACGCCTCTTGCCGAGAACGGCATAACAGGCGTGGCCATGGGTGCGGCGCTTGCCGGCATGAGGCCCCTTCTTGTCCATATGAGGGTGGATTTTCTCCCCCTCTCCCTTGACCAGATTGCCAACCACGCGGCCAAGTGGTCATATATGTTCGGAGGCAATACCTCCGTGCCCCTTACCATAAGGGCCATTACCGGCAGGGGCTGGGGCTCGGCGGCGCAGCACTCACAGAGCCTGCAGGCAGTATTCGCCCATTTCCCCGGATTGAAAGTCGTAATGCCCGCAACCCCCTACGATGCCAAGGGGCTCCTTATCGCCAGCCTCTATGATAATAACCCGGTGCTCTTCCTTGAGCACAGGTGGCTATACGACCTGAGGGGTCATCTACCGGCCGAGATGTACAGAGTCCCCATAGGCAAGGCCGCCGTAAGGCGCGAAGGAAAGGACGTAACCATTGTTGCTATCTCGCAGATGGTGGGCATGGCAATGGAGGCGGCTGAAACCCTTGAAAAAGACGGTATAAACTGCGAGGTAGTGGACCTGCGCTCTATAAAACCACTGGATATAGACCTTATACGAGCCTCCGTACAGAAAACCGGACGACTTGTAGTAGCGGATACGGCATGGAAGGAATACGGCGCCAGCGCCGAAATATTGGCCCTTGTCATGGAAGACCGGGCTACCTTCGCCGCCATGAAGGCCCCGGGGCAGAGAGTGGCCCTGCCCGATGTGCCAACTCCGGCAAGCCATGTCCTTGAAGAAGCCTTCTACCGCGGTCCCGGGCATATTACAGAGGCCGTTAAAAAAGTTCTGCAAGAGGCGTGATGGCCGCAAAAAAACCGAGTATATCCATAATCGTACCCTGCTATAACGAGGCAAAGAACATAAGCGGCACCGTGGCATGCATAAATCAAAGCATAAAAGCGGTTAAGATTTTTGGCGCTACAGAGATACTTATCTTTAACGACAAGAGCACCGACGATACCGGTCAAGTTGCCGAAGGACTTAAAAAAAAGCATAAGAACATACGGGTAATACACAACGAACGCAACATGGGCTTTGGCTATAACTATACCGAGGGCGTGAGGCAGGCCACAAAAGACTATGTCCTCATGGTTCCGGGAGATAACGAGATACCGGCCGAGGCCATTGAGAACATTTTTACCCATGTGGGGAGCGCAGACCTTGTCATCCCCTATACAGTCAACCCGGAAGTAAGGCCGCTGCCGCGCAGGATTATCTCCAGGGCCTTTGTAATCCTCTTTAACGCGCTCTTCGGCCTCTCACTCAGGTACTATAACGGCCCATGTGTCATTAAGGGCAAGCTCCTTAAGAAGGTCCCCATGACTACACATGGCTTTGCCTACATGGCCGCCATACTCGTAAGGCTCATAAAGAGCGGCGCTACCTTCACAGAGGTGCCCATTCGCATTCAATACAGAGAATCAGGGTCTTCAAAGGCATTCCGGCCCCGCAACATCATAAGCGTGCTCACGGAAATCTTAAAACTCTTCTGGGAGGTACGCGTAAGTGAGCGGGCCTCCTATCAGGCCTTGCCGGGTAGAATTGAGAAGACTCTAAAGGCCAGGGGGCATAAACAGCATTGAAGATACTCTTTATTATAAAAGACGTTGAGTATATTGACCCCATGGGCATAATGCTCTTGTCGGCCCTGGCAAAAGAAAGGGGCCATACAACGGACCTTGCCGTGCTCTCCGAGGGCGACCTTGAGGCAAAGGTAAGACAGAGCAGACCTGACGTGGCGGCCTTTAGCGCCAAGACAGGCGAGCACAAGTACTACATTGCGGCAAACGACGTAGTAAAGTCCATAGACAAGAACATACGCACCGTTATAGGCGGCCCGCACGCCACCTTTTTTCCCGATATTATTGTAAAACACCCCTTTGACGCACTCTGCCTCGGCGAGGGAGACGACGCCTGGCCCGAGCTCCTTGAGGCCTATGATAAGGGTGAGGACCCCTCCAAAATTCCCAACATCATAACAAAGGAAAACTTCACCGAGGACGTAAGGCAGTTGATGCGCCCGCGGCGAAGAGCAATAGACGACCTGCCATTTCTTGACCGTGAGCTCGTGTATTCGCGCACAAGGCTTGGAAAGTTCCCCATGAGGAGTTTTATGATAGGCCGTGGCTGCCCCTATAAGTGCACCTACTGCTTTAACCACAAGTACAACCTTCTCTATAAGGGCAAGGGCCCCCTGTACTCAAGGATGAGCGTAGAGAGGATAATTGCCGAGCTAAAGCTCCTGAAAAATACCTATCCCACACAGTTCATAAAATTCTACGATGATATATTTGTATTTAAGGACGACGAGTGGCTTGACGAGTTCGCGGAAAAATTCCCGCGTGAGATCGGCCTGCCCTTTCACTGCCTCATGCGCGCAAACCTCTTATCAGAATCCGTGCTCCTAAAACTAAAGAAGGCCGGGCTCCGCTCCATCAGCATGTCAATAGAGAGCGGCAACGACCGCGTGCGTAACGATATTCTAAAACGCAACATGAGCAAAGAGACCATGCTGGAAGCCTTCGCGCTCTGCAAAAAACACGGCATTCCCACTTTTTCCAATACTATCTTCGCCATCCCAAGCTCAAGCCTGGCTGATGATATTGAGTCCCTGGACCTGAACATCGCCTGTGGCGTTACCTTCGGCGAGTTCCCGCTCTTTTTTCCATACCCCAAGACCGAGCTTGCCGAGTACGCCATTGACCACAAGTATTTTGACGGCGACTTTGACAGTCTGCATATGAGCTACCAGAGCACCTCGCCGCTGACGTGTTTCAGCAAGGAAGAGAAACTCCTGCAGCGAAACCTCTCTCTGCTCTCAACACTCTGCCTTTATATGCCGTCCACAAGAAATCTCATCGTAAACCGGCTCATAAAACTACCCCTTACAGGCCCGTACTTTGTCCTGTATTTTCTCGTAAAGGCATACCTCGTGAAGACAAGGATATACCCCATGCATTTTTCTTTCATGGATACGCTTCGGGGTATTTATGAGAGTTTTGTACTTGAACGCTTTAAACACACCGAAGAGATATTCAATAAAGAAGGGGTTAATTAAAAAAATGTGCATGAGGGACCATATCATAATCGGCGGCGCTGCCTCGGCAGTACTCTACGTCTTTACGGGGCCGGCGGCCCTCTGGTTCTTCTCTGCCTCAGTGCTCATTGACTTAGACCACTACCTTGATTTTGTCTTTCATAATAGAGCCCGTGACCTCAGCATAAAGAGGATGTTTGATTACCACAGTACTCTGCAAAGATGGTGGAGAGACCCTGCTTTTCTTAATATGGAGATATTTCATACAGCGGAATTTCTCATTATCTTTCTAAGCCTGGCTATTATACTGCAATCCAGGATAATGGCCCTCGTCTTCGGCGGCTTTATCTTTCACATCATTCTTGACATGATCTTTCTGCTCCGTCATAACATTTTCAATAAGCGCACAAACTCACTGACTTCATACTTCATCAGGAAAAACAGGATGGCCCGCATGGGCCACGACCCGGCTGTCCTTTACAGCAGGGCCGTGGAGATAGTATCGCCTCACCGTCACTCCAAGAGGTCCACACACATACTCGAAGACAAGAGGTAGCTCCATTATGGCAAAAGAAAAGGTTCTAATAATAAAACTCGGCTACTCAGAGACCCTTGTTGACGAGATAAGCCACACATCAAGCCTGGGCGATGTGCTTCGAAGCACTGTGCTTTTGCCCATCTTCAAGGATGCCAATGTTACATGGCTCGTTGACGAGGCGGCCATCTCTCTTCTTAAGGGGAATAAACTCATAAAGAGAATCCTGCCCTACGACCTTACCACGGTCCTGCAGCTAAGGGCCGAGCGTTTTGACAGCATAGTGAACCTTGAGAAAGTGGCGGGAATATGCGCCCTCTCTGATTCCCTTACGGCCTGGCGCCGCTCGGGCTTCAGGTTTGACCCTGATTCCGGAGAGGCCAGGGCCTACGCAGGTTCTCAGCACGCCCTTGAGATATGTTCAAGCCCAGAGGATAAACTCTCACATACCAATTACTGGGAGGAAATTCTCTTCAGCATGGTAGGCTCCAGGTGGCAGGGTGAAATTCCCACCCTTGGATACAGACCGCGCTCAAAGGAAAAATTCGATATAGGTTTTAATCACAATGTAGGCGCCAAGTGGCCTCTCAAAGCCTGGCCCCCGGAGTACTGGAAGGACCTCGAAGGCATTATCGGCGACAAATACAGCATCTCATGGCAGGAGGGTCTTGAGTCCATTGAGAAGTACATTGAGTGGATAAATTCGCTGCGCCTCCTTATCACAAATGACAGCCTGGGCCTTCATATCGCCCATGCCCTTGGAAAAAAAGTCATAGCCCTCTTCGGCCCCACAAAAGAGAGCGAGATATATATAAAAGACGGTGTAAAGCTCCTGCCCGAAGGTGATTATGATTGTCTGCCCTGCCTTAGCACAAAGTGTGTAAAAGACAGACCCTGCATGTATGATATAAGCCCTGAAAGGGTTTACAAGCACATAAAAAAACTACTATAGGAGTTAATAAATTGAGCGCTCTTAGCAGAATAAAAATACCCGAGCATTACAACTATGTCGCGGCCTTTCTTACCCTCTCATGCAACCTTACCTGCAGTTACTGCATTAATAATTTCGGCGAGGTTGGCTCTGGGAAAAAACATCTATCGGGAAGTGAGTGGGTAAAGGCCCTTAACAGGATAGAATCAAGACCAGACCTGCCCATTACCCTGCAGGGCGGAGAGCCCAGCCTGCATAAGGGGTTTTACGAGATAATAGGCGGTCTGCGGCCTGACCTTAATATTGATCTGCTGACAAACCTGCAGTTCGACGCCAATGAGTTCATGGCCAATGTGCCCCCTGACAGGATAAAACGGGACTCCCCCTACGCCTCCATACGCGTAAGCTACCACCCCGAGGTCATGGAGCTAAGACCCCTTGCCGAAAAAGTACTGGTACTGCAAAAGGCCGGCTACAGCATCGGTATATGGGGAGTAATGCACCCCTCGCAGGATAAGCAAATACTCGAAGCACAGCAGTACTGCACGGGCCTGGGCATAGACTTCAGGTTAAAGGAGTTTTTAGGTGAGTTTGACGGCAGGATGTACGGCACGTACAGATATCCCGGGGCCTGTGATAAAACCTTTGAAAAAGACGTATCGTGCAAGACCACGGAGCTTATCATGGGGCCTGACGGCTCTGTATACCGCTGTCATAGCGACCTCTACGAGGGCAGACCCGCCGTGGGTAATATTACGGACCCCTCCTACGAGCTTGAGGATATCTTCAGGCCATGCCCGGTATTTGGCCACTGCAACCCCTGTGATATAAAAGTCAAGACAAACAGGTTTCAGGAGTACGGCCATACCTCCGTTGAGATCCTCGGTGTGGAAGAGATGAAGGCTGGGTAAAAAAAGACACCCTTACTTTCTTTTGGAAAAAAGAAAGTAAGACAAAGAAAACCAACGGGGAATCTGCGTATTACTTTTAAAGATGCACTCTGCGCCCCGCGTAACATTAAAAACACAATAAAAAAGCAGGGGCCGAAGGCCCCTGCTTTTTTTGTTTCAGGCGGGATGTAAAGAAGATTAGGGAAGTACTACCTGAGTAATAGCTCCGTCAAAATCTACTTGAGCAGTATAAGCAGTAGATGTTCCGGAAAACTGAGTCTTAAGTGGAGCAGACTCGAGCTTTATGTTGCCTGAAGTAAGTGTCATAGTGCCTGTACCACCAACGAGGGATATATTCCCTGATTGCGTATAACCACCAGATGTGAGCTTGGCAAGGCTGTCAATTGTCGTTGAGGGGTTGTCCGTCAGGTATGCCTGAGCCGCTGTATAGGCGTTCTTGGCATCGGAATCTATCTCGGCCTTATAGCCTCTCAGCCTGTATTTGGTGAACTGCGGGATAGCGATGGCGGCCAGGATGGCTATGATTGCCACGACTATGAGAAGCTCGACGAGAGTAAAACCGCCGCGGTCTTCCCTGAATTTTGTTAAGACTGAGCTGATTTTGTTGATTGACATGTGTTTCCTCCTTGGGTTTGTTTAATTGCAGTTTTAAAATCGTTTTCTAACACTCTCCAACTTGAGGTGTTATATTGCAAAGGCCGTGCCAAAACATAAACTCTTTAAAAACAAGTACTTACATAAAAGGGTATTCTCAGAGAAGAGGAAGAGTGACAATAATTGTCAGTCTTTACGCATTTTTTAGTCTTTTATCTGCTTTTTTTCAAGTATGCCTTTTATAGCCGAGGCCTTCTTGTCCTGATTCTTATAGGCAAGCATCTTTTGAAGATTTAAGAAGACCTCTTTATATGACGGGTCCCTCTCTATTGCCCGGCTGTAATACAGAGCTCCCTCATCAAGCCTTCCTGCCTCAAACAGAGTATTACCGAGGTAATAGGCGGCCTCGCCTCGTTTCTTATCATCATCAGCCATAAACTCGGCCCTCTTAAGGGCATCCTCGGCGCAATCTAATCTGCCAAGCTTAAAACAGCTCCTTCCAAGGGTCTTTAATCCCGTATACTCCGCATTATCATCGGCAAGCCTTACATATCTTTCAAGCACCCGGGCCGAGTCCTCGTAATTCTTATTATCAAAGTACGTGAGGCCAAGGGCGAGATAACTGCGCTTAAAGGCCTTGTTCATTCTTATAGAGGTCTTAAATGCCGAGATGGCCTCATCATACCTCTTTACCCTGCCAAGGGCCAGGCCAAGGTCATAATAGATAAAACTATTCCCCCCCGGCGCTGCCGCTGCCTTCAGAAGGGCCGTAACAGCCTTTTCCTTATGCCCCTCTTCCCCAAGCTCAGCCAGAAGAAGCCCCATTAACCTCTGAGGATAGGCAAAATCCATACCCTCTTTACCGTCACCTATGGCACTCATTACGGTAAGGAGCCCCTCTCTCATACGGAGACGCTCCTTACTGCCCTCTGGCATGGGGTATTTCTTATCCGTTGAGCATGGCGTAAAAGAGAGGCCATTCCTGCTTAAGACCTCCTTGAACCCGCTATCCTTCTTAAGGTAAAGCGCGGAGATATCATCAAAGACAACCGGGGTCCAGGCTTCTGATTTATAGAGAATACTACATAGCGGCTGGTCCAGCTTCACAAGGGCCATAGTAAAGGCATATTCTGAGGATAGACGTTCCCAGCCCTCTTTACTTTGCGTCTGCCTTGACTTCCAGTAAAAATGCGGCGAGTACACTGTTGGCGTTCTTCCATCAATAAAGACCTTTAGCTCGGGATAAGTGAATGTAAGGTATCCGCCAAAGTCATAATCATTATAGATATTGCCCTTAAGCCCCGTATCTCTTAAGAACCTGACGCTCCCCACGGGGTACTTATCCGCGCGAAGCCCTATGCCGAGGTTGGACCTGAAGGTTCCATCCATCAAGTTGAGCCCCAGAAAAATACTTATAAAGATGGCCATGGCAAGACCAGCCCTCTGAATCCATCTATGGTCAGCTTTGGCCCTCCCCTCAAGATAGGCCGAAAGGTTAAAGGCGATTACAGGGGCCGCGAAGAATGCGAATTGGCCTACCCACCTCACATGGCTCACCGCCATGTAGGCGGCGCCGAAGAAAAGCACGAGGTCTCTTGTCTTCACTCGCCGCCAATTGAGCGCAAGGGAGAGGAGGCCCAGATAGAAGAGGACCCTGAAGGCAAAGTAGGTTATGGGTACTGGATAAAAAAACAGAAAAAGTTCTTTTAACGGCAGCTTCGTCCACTCTCCAATGTGGCGAAGCGCATCGGCGTTTACTCCTCCCTGATGAATAAATGGGAATATGGCAAGCTTAAGACCATATGGGTTAAGAAGCGTTACAAAGGGCACTATTATGGCAAGAATCAAGAGCCTTTTGTTTTTCCTTACAACACCTCCAAAGCCCTTGAACCCGAGACGTAAAAAGTCGTCGATAAATTCACCTGAGGCATAGGCCCAGACAATAAAGACCCCGAGTATTGCGCTCGAATGAAGGTTAACCCAGAGGACCTGTAGAGGGAGAATTAGAAAAATCAGCCATGAGGTCTCTTTTTTCTCATTGACGTTAAGAATCAGGAGATAGAGGGAGATTAATAAAAAGCCGAAGAGATGAGGTCTTATGAAGAGACGTGGAAAGGCGCATGCAAGGGCAAGGGCCATTAAAAGGGCCGGCAGCCATAGGCGCTTTACCGTAAGAAGCCTTACGTTAAGAAATAACGCGGAAAAAATTGCGAAGGTAAGGAGGAGCTGAAGGATATAAAGACCACTCCAGCCACCGAGCTTTGTGTAGAAGGCATGGGCAATTACCTGAAAACCCCAGGTAAAGTCCACCCAGGGAGAGCCGGCAAAGGTATAGCTCAAGGGATCAGTAAAGGGCACCTTCCAGTGCTCTGCTATCCAGGCCCCCGTGCGGAGCGCCCAGAAAATATCCGAGTCCCAGTGCTGAACCTGCGTAGTGGTGAGGATTAGAAAAAAAGCCACCCATGCAAGGAGCAGGATGGCGATGATGTTCTCTGCGACTTCAGTCTCAGTCTTCGTGTATCTCATATTTACTGATCTTGTACCTCATGGACCTGAAGGATAGGCCGAGGAGCTCGGCGGCTTTTTTCTTCACACCTCCTGCCTTCTTAAGGGCATTGGCTATAATTTCCTTCTCAATATCCTCTACTGTCTTCTCAATGTCAAGGCCATTATCAGGAACCTCAAGATCATAGGCAAATAAATCGCCAGGAACGTTATTCAATAAAGATTGAGGCAGGCTCTCAGGCATAATCGTCTCAGAAGAGCTGAATGCCACGGCCCTCTCTATTATATTCTCAAGCTCACGGATATTTCCTGGATAGTTAAAACCCATGAGCCTCTCCATGGCATCCTTGGAAACTGCCTTAACGGGCTTATTATGGGCCGCAGAGTATTTTCCAAGAAAATGCTCGGCAAGGAGCGGGATGTCCGATCTTCTCTCGCGCAGAGGAGGCAGCTCTATATGAATGACATTGAGCCTGAAAAAGAGGTCTTCACGGAGCCTTCCGGCCCGCACCTCTTCTTCCACCACCTTATTGGAAGCGGCAACAATACGAAGTTCCACGGTAAGGTCTTTATCTCCTCCAATCCTTCTAAAGGAGCGCTCCTGTAAAAAACGAAGCAGCTTGACCTGTAGCTGCTGAGGCATCTCCGTAATCTCATCTAAAAAGAGCGTACCGCCGTCGGCCTGTTCTATAAGTCCTTCCTTGTCAGATACGGCGCCGGTAAAAGAACCTCTCATGTGCCCGAATAATTCGCTCTCCATGAGGTTTTCCGGTATAGCGCCGCAGTTGACGGCCACAAAGCGCGAGCTCACCGGGTCTCCCTCTACATGGACGGCACGGGCGATAAGCTCCTTGCCTGTTCCGGATTCTCCGGTAATAAGTACACTGGCCTTTGTGGCTGCCACGCCTTTAATTACACGGAAAATATCTTCCATAACAGGGCTCTGGCTCACAATACTCTCTACACCGGACTGTGCTCTTATATTTTCCTTCAGCTTTCTGTTCTCAAGGTTAAGGGCCCGATACTCAAGGGCCTTGCTGATATTAAGCTTTATCTCTTCAATATTAAAGGGCTTGGTGAAGTAATCATAGGCCCCGGCCTTCATGGCGTCAATGGCCGTATCAACAGATGCGTAAGCCGTTATCATTATGACAGGCGCCTCTTCGTCAACGACCTTGAGCTGCCTTAATAGCTCCACACCGTCCATTTCCGGCATGCGAAGATCAGTAATTACGAGATCAAAGGGATTGGCCCGGCAGTACTCAAGGGCTCTCTTTGCCGTTGGAAAACTAAGGGCAGAGTACCCGTTCCTGCGAAGCAGTATCTCCAGAAAGGACCTCATATCCTGCTCATCGTCTACTATGACGATCTTGCTCTTGTTGTTTTTTTTCTCCGGCATTGAGGCTCAATCCTCCCTGTTCTTAATTTAGATATTCCTTTCGAGGCCCCTTTTCATGGAAATGCAGCGCCTTAACCTCTGCGGCGGTCTGCGTTAGAAGTGGTAAAGATATAGTGAACTTACTGCCTTTTCCCGGCTCACTCGTTACCACAATGGCGCCGCCGTGGCTCCGCACAATACTGTGGGCTATGGCAAGGCCAAGTCCCGTGCCGCTCTCTCTTGTGGAATAAAAGGGGTCAAATATCTTCTTTATGGCCGAGCGTTCCATGCCCCGTCCGGAATCTGCCACCTCAACGAAGACAACGGGGCGTCCCGGCGATGCGGTCTCGGAGCCATAGGATGAGCTTACTCTTATAGAGCCGGTCCCGCTCCCTATGGCATGAGCCGAGTTAAGTAATATGTTCCAGAAAACCTGGCCAAGTTGTCTCACGTCGCCTTCAACGGAGATTGTATCTTCAAGGAGGCACTTTATATCGATGCCGCGGGTCTGCGTGGAATTCCTTAGTAGCCGTATCTTCTCATTGATTACATCAGAGAGGTTCATGGAGTTAAGCTCCTGCGGCGCTGGACGGGCAAAGAGAAGAAAATCCGTTATAAGTTCATTTATCCTCTCTGTCTCCCTTAGGACTATCTCCATCAGTGAGCGGTCGTCGCCGCTTAGGGAGACCTGGTCTTTTAAGACCTGTATTGAGCCGCTTATGGAGGCCAGAGGGTTTCTCACCTCATGGGCTATACCCACGGATATCTCACCAAGGGCCTTGAGCCGCTCGGCCCTTCGCAGCTGTTCTTCCATGGAGTGCATCTTTGAGAGGTCCTGAAAGATTATAATATGCTCATCTTCGTCATCACTGCCGCGAGAGAACCTGAACCCTATAAAGACATCGCGGCCGTCTTTTGTCTTTACCATCTTCTCAAGGCGTGACTTCTCCTTTAATTCAGCAATATCGGACGTAAAGGTTTTTGGAAAAATATCGTCTATATTCCTGTTGTAGACATCCAGAAGGGAGTAGCCTGAGATTATCTCGGCTGACCTGTTAAATGAAGTAATCCTTGAGTTGTCGTCAATGGTCATTATGCCGCTGGCTATATTTTCCACTATGTATTTATTAAGTCTGGAGAGTTTGTCAAAATCAATGG
>JBHHUW010000004.1:0-44956 GCA_046753945.1 Thermodesulfobacteriota bacterium | reverse complement strand
GGTTTTCTTTGTCATACTTTCTTTTTTCCAAAAGAAAGTATGGAGGCGGCGAGCGGATTCGAACCGCTGGATGGCAGTGTTGCAGACTGCTCCCTTAGCCACTTGGGTACGCCGCCGGGGTATTTGCAGGTAAAAAAGCTCATGGAGGCAGTGAGGTTACGGCCCCATGAGTAAGATGAGGCCTTGAGCGCCCTTCTCGGCGCCGGGTCTCTATCTTTTTATTTACACCTCTCATATGTCCAATATCTACGTGCCGCAGCTGCTTTTCCTCTAAACTTTAAGCCCACTAAGCCGATGTAGATAACATAGACACTATAGTAATCGCGCTCATGGGTGTCAAGGTAAAAACCATAGCGCGGGCATCGGGATAGTAGGGATCAGGGAGTTTTTTTTAAGTATTTTTTCCACTCATCACGATGTGCCCATAAAGAATGTTTTCTCTGCGGGAAAAGCCCTATTGCCAGTGTGGCTGCGGGCCTCGAAAAAGCGGGCGCAGCGTCCCGGAGAGTGAGAAGGCCCGGGTGCGAGGCCCATGGGAATAAAATCAAAGAAGGCCTAACCCGTGGTTTTTTCAGGTCCCGCGGGCCCTAAGGGGGTTACTTATATGAAGAGCGCAAAACTGCTTGAGAGTGGTTTTCAGCTTAAATTCTGGATGAAGTTCTGCGTGATTACGGCCGGGGGTTTTGGGGCCCTGGCGCTCTGCCTTTATCTTGCCACTGGCCGGGATCTGGGGGGGTCCTACGGCGAGGCCATGTACACTATCTACGCCCTAAGGATAAATATCTTCTCTCTTATCGTGGCCTCTGTCTACTCCATAGCCATTATGGTGCTCACCGTGGTCTTTATCGCCCTTGCCACAATATTTTTTTCGCACAAGATGGCCGGCCCCATATTTCACCTCACCCGCGACCTTGAGCTTATTGCCTCAGGGGACCTCTCGGTGGAGACCTCTTTCAGGAGGTCTGATCAGTTCGCCCTTGTGGCAATGGAAAAAAACAAGATGACTGCGAGGCTCAAGGGCCTTGTCACGGAGTCGAGGGATGACCTCGAGGCAGTAAAAAAATGCTCTGCAAACCTTGGCGTCCTTCTCGGAGGTCTGGATGAGGACGGCGGCAGAGGCCCTGGCACGGGGGGAAGTGGGGGTAAGGGGGAGAAGGGGGAAAAGGGGGAACAAAGAGATTTGGACGGTGAGATATCAGAGGGGCTCGCGGAGCTCGGGCGCCTCGTGGACGTGATGAGTTCCAGGGTTCTGGAGATAAAGACAAGCTGAGTTAAGACGCGGCCTCCATGGATTGAGGCCATAATTCTGCGGGGGCGGGTTAGGGTGATAAAAGTACTGAGCTTCTTAATGTTGGTTGCCGCGGCCCTTGTTATTACCGGGAGCGCGCCTGCCGGGGTGGGCTCTTATCATGATTTTACAGGGAGGTGCCTTGATTGTCATATTAAGCGGCCTCTTCCAGGCGAGCAAAAACCCACACTTCGTAAAGACATAACAGCGCTCTGCACGGGGTGCCATAAGCAGGATGACGGCCTTACTCACCCTGTTGATGTTGAACCCGTCATGGAGGTTCCCGGTTATCTTCCCCTTGACTGGAGAGGCATGGTGACCTGTGTTACCTGCCATGAGGTCCATAAACATGGTTTTGGACCCAATCATATGAGGACAAGCGCCAGAGGGCAGGGGTTCTGCATGCTCTGCCACGGACTTGAGAACAACAAGATGCACGGCATCTCCGGCGTGAGCGCCCACAGGGGGGCCGGGGTAAAGCTGGCCAGGGCGTCCTATTCAACCTCAAATCCGAGTCAGGGCATAGTGCGTCTTGATGAGATGAGTATAAAGTGCATGAGCTGCCATGACGCGACCTTTGGCCCTGAATCACTGGCATCAAACCTGGACGTCTTCAGGAGCCGGCACAGTAATGTCACGGGGCTTACCCATCCCGTGGGGGTCTCATACGCCGAGGCCAAGAGAAAATACCGGGGCGCTTACAGGAATATCTCGGACCTGCCTCCGCAGATAAAGTTCTACGGCGGCATGGTGGGGTGCGGAACCTGCCACAGCCCCTATTCGGGCACGCACGCGCAGCTGGTCATGGACAATTACGGCTCTAATCTGTGTCTTGCCTGTCATGTGAAATAGGCGGGTATGTAGTTGAATATTAATTGATATTATGTTAACCTCTGAGGTGAAAAATGGGTAAATACCCGTGGTTCCGAAGAAGGCGGTTTTTTATTGACAGGGCCCTCCAGGGCCGATATGTAGCGGGTCTGGCTGTGCTTGTGAGTATGGGCCTCTTTGTAGACCTTGTGGCCGCCTATTTTCTCATTGAGCACAGGCTCGGGGACCGGCTCTATAAAATTCACTTGCAGGTCAGTTCCACCTCGGATATAATCTGGCCTGTTATATGGAGGCTCGCAACTCTGAGCGTTCCCGTAATAATCCTTATGGGCGTTATCCTCGGGTATTTGTTTACAAGGTCTCTTGAGCACGGGTTAGCTCATTATGTAGAGACCATGAAGAGCGCCGGGCAGGAGGGGGATATAACCGTGAGGCTGGACGGCCCCTGTAATCACCTTGAGACAGCGCGGGTGGCCTTTAATGAGGGCATGGAGGTCCTTGACGAGAGGCTCCGGGTGGTTAAGGAGGCGGCAGCGGAGATAGAGGCTGCTGTAAAGGGGATAAATCACCCTGCCGGGAGTGTTGAGAGCGCCTTAAGTAGAGCGGAGGTCGCGAGACAACTGGACCATATTGGTAATAAAACCGATTATGCCTTAAAAATGCTATCAACATTCAAGGTTTAATACTATATGAAGCAAGTACACGGAAGAAAATACGACTCTATTCTTATTAAATTCCTTGCTGCCGTTATACTTCTTTTTGCCCCTGTGCTCCTCTGCCCGGGCCATGCCTATTCAGAGTGGCCCATGTTCATGAAGGACAGGAACCATTCCTCCTTTGCGGCCAGTGCTCCGAGACCTCCCCTTAGGGTCTCCTGGAAGTTTGCCACTGGCGGACCCATATATTCCTCGCCTGTTACGGCGGGGGGCAAGGTCTTTATCGGCTCCTATGATAAGAACCTCTATGCCCTTGACGAGGCATCTGGAGAAAAACTCTGGAGCTTTGCTACCGAGGGGGAGATACTCTCAACGCCGGCCGTAAAGGACGGCCATGTGTACTTTGGCTCAAAGGACGGTAAGTTCTATTGTCTTGACGCTGCCGATGGCAAGCTCATCTGGAGCTTCACTACAGAGGGCGCGGTGCTTACATCGCCTGTAGTGGCTGACGGCAGGGTCTTTTTCGGCTCAGGCGACCTGCGTTTTTACGCCCTCGACGCCGCTACGGGCAAGCGGGTCTGGCGTATGAGGATGTTGGATTACCAGAAATACAGCGGCATATACTCATCCCCTGTTTACTACAAGGGCGCTGTTATCTTTGCCGGTAAGAACGGGCTTCTCTACTCACAGGACGGCCAGACCGGAGGCAGAAACTGGGGGCTGGTTAACCATTCGGCCATTTATTCAAGCCCCGTTATAAAGAACGGGAAGGTTTATCTTGCTATTGGAGAGCGAAAGTTATTCGGCATTGACGTTGAGACCGGCAAGGTTTTTTTTAGAAAAGATACAGGCACGTCACTTGCCTATGCCTCGCCTGTTGTGGCGGGCGGCAAGATTTATCTTGCCTTTAAAGATGGACATATAAAGGCCTACGGCATGAGGCGCGGCAGGCAGCTTGCCGATTATAAGCTTCCGGCCCCTCTTAACTCCACGCCTGTTGTTACCTCCAATGGTTTTATCTATATAGGCGGCGAGGACGGCCGCATCTATGCCATTGATATTATCCTTGGCGAGATAAGCTGGAGTTATTCCACAGGCGGCGGTATCCATAGTTCGCCTGCCATATCAGGAGAGAGGCTTTTTATCGCCTCCAAGGACGGCTACCTCTATGCCTTCGGGCGGTAGCCTCTAATGGTTTTTTAATCTTTGTTGTGTAAAGACATAAACTGTATGGCGGCTATCATCCTGGATTGTCCGCTATAAGGATAGGGTCATTTCATGCGAGAAGTTTTAGGTTCAAGACTCTTGAGAATCCTTGTTGTTATTGGCCTTTTTGCCGTAGCCGGCCCCGGTCTGGGCCTGGCGGCGGAAAAAGAGGCTGCTCCTCCGCTCTCTTATGATTATATTGAGGCCAGAAAGTCTCTTATTAACCCCCATGAACAGATAAATGACGAAGGTGAGATACTATGGTCAAGGTGTCTTATCTGCCACAAGACAATGCCAGATACGGTTAACCTCAAGGCGGCCAAGAACTGGAAGCTGCGTTTTGCCGATGATATCAATAAAAATTGTTATATCTGTCATATCGTAAAGAAACACCCGGGCTCTGAGGGAATTGGGGTCTCAATGAGCGGGTTTGCTGCCCCTTCTCACCTTGTAGAGCTTTCAAGGGCGACGTACTTGAATATGAGGCTTGTGAAGAAGGAAGTCCCCGTGCTGCTTCCCCTTGATCCCGCAACGGACAAGATATTCTGCGGGACATGCCATAACCCCCATGAGCGGGGCGTGCTTTACGGCAGGGCGGACTGGGGCGCGGACCAGAGTGTTCTTCTCAGGAGCGAGGGTGGCGATGTCTGTCAATACTGCCACAGAAAATAGGCGCGGTTATCTGGTGAGCTTATGAAGAGATATTCTGTTGCTTATGGTTTTATCGGTAAATGGAGCGACCTGCCTCTGCAGTGGCATAGAAGCACTCGGGCCTTAACGCGCCTCGGCCTCTTTGCCCTTTTCCTATTTGTTGCCGCCTCTTGCGGCGCCCCCGATATATCATCGCAGCAGTCAAAAGACTTCAAGCATAAACCCCTCATCTGGCCATCTCCTCCGGCGTCGGCGCGCATAGCCTTTGATCTCTCACTGGCAAGGCCCGAGGATGTAGGGATCAAGAAGGGACTCTTGACAAAATTCGTCGATCTCCTGGTGGGAGAGGACAAGAGGGCCATGGTGAAACCATATGGCATAGCCACGGATACCTCTGACAGGGTCATTGTGGCCGATACCGCCGCCAAGAGAATTCATATATATGACAGGAAGAAAAAAAAGTATAATATTATAGAGAGGGCCGGAAAGACCAGCCTGAACTCGCCCATAGGAGTGGCCACGGATAAGGCCGACAATATATATGTCACCGACTCCATGGCGCGAAAGGTCTATGTCTTTAACGCCCGGCGCTCTCTTATACGCTCCTTTGACGGCGGGACCCGTCCCACCGGGATAGCCGTAGACGCCGCGAGAAAGCGTCTCTACGTTGTGGACACCGGCGAGCATAAGGTACGCATATTTTCCCTTCAGGGTGAAGCGATCGGTACTTTCGGCGGCGTGGGCGCCAAACCCGGTGAATTTAATTACCCCATGGATGTCTTTGTTGACGGCAGAGGCGACCTCTTTATAACGGATTCCATGAACTACAGGGTGCAGATCTTTGATATGAACGGCCGTTATCTAAGCAGCTTCGGAAAGCATGGCGACGGCAGCGGTGATTTTGGGAGGCCCAAGGGCATTGCCGTGGACTCCGAGGGCAACATATACGTGGCCGACGCCATATTCGATACAGTGCAGATTTTTTCCCGCAGAGGCGTCTTTCTCCTCAGCTTCGGAAAGCTGGGCGCAGGACCAGGGATGTTCTGGATGCCGGGCGGGGTCTTTATCGATGGCTCCGATAATATCTACGTGGCGGACCCTTATAACAGGAGGGTAGAGGTCTTCGAATATCTTGGAGGCGGTAGCGGTCTCTCTGGTTTCCAGGGCGGATGAGTTCCCGTTGCAGGGTTGAATATACCGGATATCGCGGCCTTGCCGTACAGAGGGGGCCCCGGACGTGTATTTGACTGGGGCGGCAGGTTCTAAGGGGCAGTGGTTTTATGGTTAAGCGGCAGGTTGCTTGAATGGAGGTTACTTTGAGATACGCCGAGTTCATTAAGGAAAATGGTAATGCTCAGCCGGCAAAAGGGCTGGTAGCGGCCCGTGCCCTGGGCTATGGCCTCTTTGTATTTGCGGCCATGTTTTTTACCCTTAAACCCGCCTTTGCCACAGTGGCCGCAACAAAACACAACTTCAGCATCTATTCGGGAGCCGCGGTAAGGACCACGACAACCACACGGATATGTATTTTTTGCCATGCCCCCCACAACACAAACCCGGCAGGCCCTATGTGGAACAGGGAGGACTCCGGCGCAACCTATGATATATATCAGAGCGATACCGTGGTTGCCACTATGGGTCAGCCCACGGGTTCCTCAAAACTCTGTCTATCATGTCATGACGGCACTATCGCCATAGGTTCTCTTATGAATGTCACCGGGGTCGTAGGCCCTGCCAACTTGCCCGTTACGGGCCCGGGAGTAAACGCAGGCAAACTTACCGCTGTCTCCACGGCCTACATAGGGACGGACCTCCGGGATGACCATCCCCTTTCCTTTGATTACGCCCTCTCTTCACCGGACAATCTTGAGATAAAGGCGGACACGGCCCTGCCGGCGGAGGTAAGGCTTGATAAGAACAACATGGTGCAGTGCACAAGCTGTCACGACCCTCACGGAACTATATACCCGGCCTTTATGGTAACGAGCCTTGAGAACGGCGCGCTCTGCAACGCCTGTCATATCAAGAGATACTGGGATATGAACCCATCTGTACACAGGGACTCAACGGCGCTCTGGAACCTTACGGGAGAGAATCCCTATCACCTTGACATGGGCGCCGCGGGTTTTGACGATGATACTCCGCAGATGCATAGCTGTCTTGCCTGCCACCGCTCTCATGGCGGAATGGCCGGAAAAAGTCTCTTAAAGGGCACGAACCCCGTGACCTCAACCATAGTGGATGAGGAGTGGACATGCCTTAACTGCCATAACGGCAACGTGGCGGCCAAGGATATAGATTCTCTTTTCGTGAAACTCTCCAAGCATGACGTAAAGGGCGTTAGCGGCGCACATATACCCTCAAGGGCATTTCCAGGCGACCCTGTACGGGAGACGGCGGCCAATATCGGGCTTAACAGGCACGCGGAATGCTCGGATTGCCACAACCCCCACGGGGCAAAGGCCGGCAACCACACCATAGGCGGCATTAACGGTAATATTATCGGCCCCAACATACTGGGCTCATGGGGAGTGAGGCCCACTATCTGGCCTGTATCAGGTCCGGCCTTTTCCTATGATGTTGTTGACTTCACCACAACTCTTCCGGGCATAGATAACCTCGAGGGGCACCTCTGCCTCAAGTGTCATTCCTATTACGCCTACGCGGCTATACCACCTAGCGTGCCTTCGGGCAATGCCGATGGCAGTCTTGTGAGACAATCAGACCCCACGGATGATTTTAATATAAATAATATGGGCTTTCATCCTGTCTTCGCCCAGGGCAAGAACCGTCCGCCCATTGCGGCCAACCCCAACTGGCCCCTTAACGGGCTAGGATTTACCAATACCTTTACCTATCTTGATTTTCCAGGCGTAGGCACGAGGACGGGTTTTTACAATGTTACTCATGAGTCCACCATGACCTGCACGGATTGTCATGGTCCGGACTCGGTTACGGACCCGCAGGGCCCTCATGGATCGACGAATAAATGGATTCTCAGAAACAATGAGATGCCCGCAGGCTCTCCGGGGAACTTCTGCTATAATTGTCACAGGCGTGACGTATACGGCGATGAGGGGTATGTGGGTCCAAACGCCAATTATTCAAGGGTGCCGCACCCCGTGGACGGCCTTGGAGCGGCCTCTCCTTTTTACACTTCGGGCGTTGGCACTGGCAACGACGGCAACTTTTTTGGAAACCTCTGCCTTACATGTCACGGCGGTGGTTATGACAGCGTGAACAACATGATGAAGGGTATACACGGAAGCAACGCCCCGGCAGGAGTGGTGGCGGGCTCAAGCCCTCTGGGTTACAGAATGATGAACGGGGCCTGTGTGGAGTCCTATGTGCCGGCCACGCCTACTACTGGAGCAAAGCTCTACTTCAGAACCGTTACTTCTTCGGATAAGGTATGCAAGAGTACTTTTGCGGACATCCTCACTGGAGTAACGGCCACTTATAGCTGTAATATTGTCGCTGATTGTTCCAATTAAAGGGGCTATCTTTGAGGGACACTCATGGATTTTGCAGGTCTGAGAGCGTGAGGCGCGACGTGCTTGATTCTCTTCTGGCATGGGCCGGCAGCAGGAGGGGCGGCGTTATGGCGGCTCTGGCCGTTATTGCCATCTTATGTGCCGCAGGGCTTGCCTTGCCAGGTGGAGTATGGGCAGACAGAAGGGACGTTAATCCCCATGTCTGGTCTGATAAAGCGCTATGCGCCTCCTGTCACAATAGCGCCATGCCTGCCTTAAAGCTTGACAGCGTAACTGTCTGCACCCACTGTCATGGGGGGTATCTTGGCAATCATCCCGTGGCAAAACATCCCATAGGCAAGAGGCCGGGGATAAACATAAGCAGGCGTATGCCTCTTGACAAGAAGGGTAAACTGGTCTGCTACACATGTCATGATAATCACAACAGATCAGAGTACCCGAATATGCTCCGTATAGGCTACCTGCAGTTATGCGCGGCCTGTCACAGGGGATATTGATAATTTCTTTCATGGAGGTCTTTTTAGATTGAAACATTTTCGTCCAATTCGTCCAATTCGTTCAATTTCTCAAATTTATCCAAAAATCCTTGCGGCAGTCTTTCTCGCAGCGGCAGTGATGCTCCTGCCGCAGCTTCTCCCCGCGGCCTCGGCCGAGGCGCTTAACTCTCCCGGCAAGGGGTACTACAAGGTGATGCCGCCGTCATGGTACGGCTCAATTGTGATGAAGAAGGGTATTAAGAAAGGCGGCGATGTGGCCCCTGTTGTCTTTAAACACTGGATGCACAGGAGGTTTTATACATGTAATGTCTGCCACAATAGCCTGGGTTTTGCCTGGAAGGCAGGCCAGACGGATATGGGCCATAGTGAGATTGACAATGGGAAAAAATGCGGAGCCTGTCACAACGGAGATAACGCCTTTGGCAGGCAGGAGTGTACGCGCTGTCATTCCTTTGGTCTAAAGGTTGCGGAAAATTCCAGGATAAAATTCGCCCTCAAAGACCTGCCAACCGATGATTTCGGGAATAAGGTTAACTGGGTAGAGGCCCTTGAAGAGGAGATGATATCCCCTGCAACCTCTCTTGACGGTCAGGGCAAGCTCCAGTCACATGGTAAGGATGTAGTAATCAAGGCTTATTCACCGAGGAGATACGCCCCTGTGCCGCCTGATGTATTGTTCCCGCACAAGGCCCATACCGATACAGATGAGTGCGCGAGCTGCCATCCGAAACCCTTTGCTGATAAGAAGGGCGGCAATGCCGCCATGGACATGATGAAGATTATAAACGGGGAGTACTGCGGGCGTTGTCACGGCAAGGTGGCATTTCCTCTTGAGGATTGCTTTCGCTGTCACTCCGAGCCGCAGATAATACCCGACTGGATTACCGGCGAGGACGTGGCCAGGGAGAAGGCCGAGGCCGAGGCCCGTAAAAAGGCCAGAGAGGAAGAGAAGAAGAAGAAACAGAAAAAAAAGAAAAAGAGGAGGAAGACCCTCTTTTAAGGCCATTAAGAAATCTTTATTGAGACCCTGCCGCGGGAGACCCCGGGGCAGGGTTTTTTTTATTAAGGGGGGTAAGTATGTTAATATAGGGCTATGGAAGTTATCTCCGCCCATACTAACGCGGACTTCGATACCCTTGCTTCGATGATAGCCGCAAAAAAGCTCTATCCAGAGGCAAAGCTTGTCTTTCCCGGCTCCCTTGAAAAAGCGCTGAAGAAGGCCCTCTCCACCGTAAACCTGAACTACAAATTTCACAAGATTAAAGAGATAGACCTCGCTCTTGTTACGCGCCTCATACTCGTTGATGTGAGGAGCCCGGCGAGGATAGGGGGCTTTGCCTCCATAACGGATAGGCCCGGTCTTGAAATCCATATCTATGACCATCACCCTGCCGGTGAGGGTGACCTCACCGGCGAGGTTGAGGTGGTTAAGGGCTATGGCTCTACCACAACGGTGCTCGTGGAGATACTGCGCGAAAAAGGACTTGAAGTTACACCTGCCGAGGCCACGGTAATGATGGCGGGCATCTACGAGGATACGGGCTCTCTTACTTATCCAAGCACTACGGAGAATGACTTTCTTGCAGCGGCCTTTCTTCTTGGGCTCGGCGCCGACCTCTCTCTGCTCTCGGATATGCTCAGCAGGGAGTTGACTCCTTACGAGGTATCCTTTCTTAACGAACTCCTTCAGAATGAGACCACTGTCAACTTTGGGGGGCGTGATATAGTCATAGCCGAGGGTACGTTTACAAAACACAGCGGCGATATCTCCGTACTTGCCCACAAGATGAGGGACATTGAGGGCATGGAGTCTCTATTCATGCTCGTGGATTCGGGAGACAGGGTGCACGTGGTGGCAAGAAGCAAGGCCACAGGCGTGAACGTAGGCCTTGTGCTGAAAATCCTTGGCGGCGGCGGCCATGCCCACGCGGCCTCGGCTACGCTGAAGGGGCATACCCTTACGGAGGCCCGCGGGGCGCTGCTTGAGGCCCTTAAGGAGGGTGTGCTGCCTGCAGAGAGGGCAGTGGATATTATGAGCTTTCCAGCTATTACAGTTGAGAAGCGCACCTCACTGCAGAATGCCGCCGTGGTTCTTGGCAGATACAATATCAACGCCGTCCCCGTAGTTGTGGACGGCGCCTTTGCCGGCATCATCACCAGACAGACCATTGACAAGGCCATGCATCACGGCCTCGGCAAGGAGATAGTAGGTGATTTCATGACTATTGAGAACGAGTGCGTAGAGCCTGAGACCTCCGTGGAGGAGATCAGGGAGATGTTCATAAGGCATGGCCAGAGGCTTATACCCGTAGTAAGTGACCAGGGTCTTAGGGGGGTTATTACGAGGACGGACATACTGAGGCTCCTGCAAAAGGAGATGGGCGGGGACCACGGCACGGGGCCGCGGGTTAAGGATGTATCAAGGCACATGAGAGAGAGGCTCCCGGGGTGGCTCATGGAGATACTGGCCTCACTTGGCAGCGTTGCCGAGGCCCTTGGGTGCCGCGCCTATGTGGTTGGAGGTTTTGTGCGGGACCTGCTCCTTGAGAGGGAGAACCTTGACGTGGATATCGTCATCGAGGGAGGCAGCGCAATAACCTTTGCGCGTTGTTTTGCCAGGGAAAATAACCTGAAGGTACGCTCACACAAGAGGTTCAAGACAGCTGTGCTTATCTTTCCAGAGGGTTTCAAGGTAGACGTGGCCACGGCGCGCCTTGAGTATTACGAGAGCCCCGGTGCCCTGCCCACTGTAGAGCAGTCTTCACTTAAGCTTGATATCTACAGACGTGACTTTATACTCAACACCCTTGCCGTTGAGCTCAACCCCCCTGCTTTTGGCAGCCTTATAGATTTTTTTGGCGGCATGAGGGATATAAAGGAGAAAAAGATAAGGGTCCTTCATAACCTGAGCTTTATAGAAGACCCAACGCGCGCCTTCAGGGCGGTGAGGTTCTCCGTTAAGTTCGGTTTTACCATTGAGCCCCATACACGGAACCTTATTAAAAAAGCCGTGAGGCTGGGTGTCTTCAAGCATCTCTCCGGGCCCCGCATACTGGAAGAACTGCAGAGCATTCTTGATGAGGAGACGGCCGTAAAGGCCATTAAGGCCCTTAACAAACTTGGTCTCCTCGGTATTATCCACGGAGGTATTACCTTTGACGCCGCCAGGGAGGCCTTCCTGGAGAGGGGCCGTGAGGCCCTTGGCTGGTACAGGCTTCTTTACACAGGAGAAGAGGCCGCCGGGTGGCTGGTGCTCTTTCTGGTCTTGACGGACGGCCTTGGCGGCGTTGATCTAAGGGTTGCTCGGGATAGGCTCTCCATAGTGGATAAGCGGGCAGTGGATATAATATCCAAAAGACTGGCCTGCCAGCAGGCCCTGAAACATCTGGCCTCTACAAGCCGCTTTACCAATAGTCAGCTATACAACCTGCTGGCACCCCTGCCCATTGAGGGTTTGCTCTACATGATGGCCAGGACAGAGGATGATAATATTAAGAAGGCCATCTCTACCTATATAACCCGTTTAAGGGATGTGGCCCCGGCCCTTACAGGCGGGGACCTGCTGGGACTTGGCATCACCGAGGGCCCGGAGATAGGCCGCGTGCTTACCGTCCTGCTCCAGAAGAGACTTGATGGAGAGATACTGAATAAAGAGGGGGAGATTGCCTTTGTAAAGGGGTCTCAGGGCAAAGGTGGAAAAGGCGGGACCACGGCCTTCTCATGAAGGCGCCATTGTGCATGGGCTCATTTCGTCTCATTCCTGAATTTGCCCTGCTCCTCTTTGCGGCGCCACCCCTCTTAAAGACGGGCATAGAGTCTTAAAGGCCTTGACAAGAAGGAGGGTATTTGAATAGAATAAAATATTGTCTGTAAAGACTATTATTTCCCCCTGGCCGTCATCTTTCGTAAAGAGTGCGCGCCTTTTTCTTTGCCAGTTTTTATCTTTAACGTCTTTTTCTTTAATAGCCCTTGTACGGGGGCCCATAGCTCAGTTGGAAGAGCCACCGGCTCATAACCGGTCGGTCCCAGGTTCGAGTCCTGGTGGGCCCACCAATTTTCCCAAGGAGAACTTATTGTCAAGTCCCGTGAAAATACTGGCAGGCATGCAGAAGATAGACCTTCTCATCAAGGGCATGGAGGACGAGGCAAAGGATTATAAAGTCAAGATAGCCGGCCATGAGGCAGAGCAGGAGGGGATTAAGGGCCAGATAGCAGCTGTGGATAAAGAGCTTGAGAGTCTCTCCTCGGCGCTTGGAGAGGTGAATATACGCATAACTCAGGCCAATGAGAGGATAAAAAAAAATGAGGAGCGGATACGCTCTGTCAGCGGGAATAAAGAACTTAAGGCCCTGAATAAGGAGATGAGCACCGCTGGTAAGATAATCCGTCAGGCCGGGAAAGAGGCCGATGAGCTCAAGGCGCGGCAGACTGAGCAGGAGCTCCTCCGCGAAGCCCGTGTCCTTGAGGCCGAGAGGGTAAGCTCTGAGATAGATTCCCTTCAGGGAGAGCTTGAGGCAAAGGGTGCGAAGTGGCAGGATGACCTTCTGCAGAGGAAGGCCGAGCGCGATACGCTAAGGGCCGAGATCGACGATGCCATGTACCGTGTCTACGAGAACATAAGGCAGAAGAGGGGCGGTACGGCAGTAGTCCCTCTTAAGCAGGAGGCCTGTCAGGGCTGCTTTATGCATGTTCCCACTCAGTTATATGTAAGGCTCAAACGTGGTGATGAAGAGATCTTAAGGTGTCCTCATTGCGACCGCATACTTTACGTAGAGCAAACCCCTGCCGCCACCACCGAGGCCCTCTGAGCATGTCTGGAAAGGGTACAGCCCCTGCCTCTGGCGAAGAGCTTCTTGCCTCGCTCGCCGAGACCCTTGATCTTGAAAAATCCATTAAAGAACTGAATATTTCAAAGTCCCGGGCAAGAGAGCTCCTTAAGGGGCTTCTCGCCGCGAAGAGAACCAGTGCGCGTAGAGCCCCCATGGAGACGGCCCCCTTACAGAAGGAGGCCCCTCAAAAAAAGTCCGGTGTCTATAAGCTCTATGTTGACGGCGGCTCGCGCGGAAACCCCGGCCCCTCCGGGGCCGGGGCGGTGATTATAGAGCCCGGCGGGCTCGTTGTAAAGAGGCTCAAAAAGCGCCTTGGCATTGGCACCAACAACAGGGCCGAGTACATGGCCCTTATAATGGGCCTTAAGGCGGCCCTGGGACTTGGCGCCGGGCAAATAAGCATTTTCGCTGACTCCGAGCTTATGGTGCGCCAGGTCAGCGGCAGGTACAAGGTAAAGAGTGAGTTATTAATACCCCTTTATAAGGAGGTCATGGCCCTTTTATCTGAATTTTCCAGCTTTAAGATAAAGCACATCCCCCGCGCCTCCAACTCTGAGGCCGATGGTCTTGCCAACGAGGCCATGGACTCGGCCAGGTAGCCTCCCCCTCTCCTCCCCCCTCTTCAGAGGCATTACATTCAGGCACTCTTATCCTTGATTTTTTCATTCATTTCAGCTTATTATAAGACATTCGATGTAAGGGCCCGCTCTCTTTATCAAGGGGCAGGGCGAGCCTTACCGGAAAGACGCCGGAGGGTATCAGGCGGCCGCTGTTGGCATTAGCCAATGGAGGAAAGTCCGGACACCACAGGGCAGGGAGGTCGCTAACAGCGACCGGGGGAGACCCCAGGGACAGGGCCACAGAAAATATACCGCCCCTTAAAAAGGGGTAAGGGTGAAAAGGCGGGGTAAGAGCCCACCAGCCTGCCAGGTGACTGGCAGGGCTTGGCAACCCCCTCCCGGTGCAAGACCGCATAGGTTCCGTCTTAAGGGCGGCCCGTCCTTGGTCCCTCTGGGGCGCCGGCGGAACGGGTAGGTTGCTTGAGGCCCGCGGCAACGCGGGTCCCAGATGAATGGCCGCCATCCCCTTTATTGGGGATTACAGGATCCGGCTTATGCGATACCCTCCGGCGTCTTTCTTGATAGAGTTCTGCGGCGCCGCGCCGCGCAGCTTAGCTATTGCCGCGTCTTTGTCTCTGGGCATGCCGGGTCCGGGCAGGGGGCGGGGCCAAATCTATTCCACTGCAGAGAGCGCTCAGAGGGGCCTTATGGTTTTGAGGCGAAAAGGGGCGCAGAGCGCTTGCATGGGGCCTGATGCCTATTGAATAAAAAAGGCCGCAGAGCGCTTACATGGGGTCTGATGCCTATTGAATAAAAAAAGGTCCAAGAGAGACTAAATGGGCATAAAGTTAAAATACGCTATTATACTCTCCTCCCTCTTCTGCACCATTACTATTGTCATGGGCGTCTTCATGGTCCTGCACCAGAAGAGCTCCATGGAGTCGCAGATAAGGTCCATGGCCGGCGCTGTTACCGGCGGATTTTCACGTAACAGCAAATTCCCCCTCCTTGAGAACGACAGCCTGGCCATGAGCCAGCTCATAGAGAATATTCTGAAAAACCCTTCCATATCCTCGGCCGCCATCCTTAACGAGAGTCTTACGGTAAAGGCAGAGAGGGATATGCAGGCCATAGGTGAGAGATTTGCCCTGGCAAAAACCATAGAAAATTCACTGGGACCTTATCCATGGGTAATAGCCGAAGACGAGGGCTCCATTACCTATGCCATGCCTGTTTTTTTCAAGGATACCAAGGTGGGGTACACGGTACTCGCTTTTTCAAAGGCCTTTGTCAGCGAGAGGGTGAGAGCGGCGGTAATGAGCCTCGTCATCATTACCATACTGGCTATAATCTTCGTCTCTTTCCTCTCCATACCCCTTGCCTCGGGGTTTCTTGCGCCCATATTCATGCTCTTGAAGGGCACCAAGGAGATTGTTCTTGGTAACTTTGATTATAAGATTCCCGAGGAGCGCAGGGACGAGGTAGGCGAGCTTGTACGGTCATTTAATCATATGGCCGCGGAGCTCAAGAAAAAGGAGGTTATGAAGGGGGTCTTTAATCTCTACGTGAGCCCCGATGTGGCCGATGAGATATTAAGGGAGCCCGAGTCCCTTGACCTTGGCGGAGACCGGCGGGACCTTACGGTCTTTTTTGCCGATATACGCGGCTTTACCCGTCATGCCCGAAGCATGAGCCCTGAGCAGACCGTTGATATACTCAATAAGTACTTCAGCCTCATAACCGAGGTGGTCTTTACCTTCGGCGGAACAGTGGATAAGTTCATAGGCGATGCCGTGATGTGCGTCTTCGGCTCCCCTATTGCCAGCCCCCGTCATCTTGAAGAGGCCGTAAAGGCCGCTGTTGCCGTACGTGACATCCTGAAGCGGGTGAACGCTCTTCGCCAGGAGCGTGGTGATATTCCCATGCGCATGGGGCTGGGCCTTGATTCCGGCCCGGTTATTGTCGGCAACATGGGGTCAAGGCTCAGGATGGAGTATACGGCAGTTGGCGAGGCCGTAAACATGGCCTCAAGGTTCTCGGATCTCGCCGAAGGCGGTGAAATTCTTATTAAAGAGGGGCTCTATCCGGAGGTAAAAAAGTTTGCTCACTGCGAACAAGTAGAGTCCGCTATTATAAAAGGTGTTGACAAGCCACTTGGGCTTTATAGTATAGTTGAGCTTAAAGACGGATGGAGGGCTGAGGTTGAGGGAGTTGTGGAGAAGACTATCAAGACTCTGGGTGAGGAGGGCTTTCTGCCTTAGCCTCTCAAGTCTCGTTGTTGTCTTCTTTATTTGCGGATGTACGGGCCCTGATTATCTTCTTGGCACTGATTACAGGCAGGCCGAAATTCTCTACGGCCACGGGGCCATACCGCAGGCCCGCAGCAAGGCCATGGACGTTGGAGAGCAGGACCCCGATTATGAGCGCGCCAGGAAACTGCTAAAAGACATTAACGACCTTGCCCTTATACTCTCAAGAGAGCATATGGAGCTGGCCGAGGCCTATGAAAAGGCCGGCATACTGCGAAAGGCCATTCACGAGTATGATATCGCTCTCAGGATAAACCCCTCAAATAAGTGGGTGGAAAAAAAACTCACCCTTCTTGGCAAAATTTACGCCGGTGAGACCCCCGGCGAGCCCCTGCCCCGCCTTGAAGAGGTGAGAAAGAAGATAAGCAAGGCCAAGAAAAAAGAGGCCGGGCCGGAAAAAAAGGCCGAGCGCCATTACGTAAAGGGCAAGCTCTACTTTGTCTCCGGAAAATATAATAAAGCCATCAAGCACTTCACTGCGGCCCTTAAAACCGTGCCTGATTACAAGGATGCCGAAGTCTTTCTTAACCTTGCCCGTCTTGAGCGTCAGGGTTTTATAGATTTTCATATCAATAAGGGCGTAACGCTTTTTCAAAAAGAAGAGCTTGAACTGGCCATAAAGGAATGGAACAGGGTCCTTGCCGTTGACCCCGGTAATACCGAGGCAGCAGAGTACAAGAAGAGGGCCGAGGCCATAGAGATGAAGGTAAAGAAGATTCAAGACAATCAGGGCGTAATGAAGACGCCGCTCAGAAAAGAGGCAAACGGGTCTGATAACCCGCTCCCGCTCCCGCTCCGGTAGCATATCCCTGATTTTATTGCACTGCCCGGCCCTCTCCACGCGCTCCCCTCCCCATATCAAGGTCTGCTGAATTATTGCTACGACTCTTATTCTCATAGACTTTTTCTTTCTCTCCCCCCCCCCTCCCACAAATAAGCGAGACCTTGCATTATCGCGTAAAGAGGAGCCTTGATTTAGTTGGCCGGCCTTTTCTGGTCCACCATTAAAAGTTTTTGGGTTTTTTGCGCTCTCCTGCAATACTTGCCCCATGCCCCCCTCCCAGACCCCTTTGATGCGCTAAATTTTCTCGAATTAGAGTTTTTTGCGGCATTTTTGTCTCTTTTTGAGATGTAATGGCATAAATATCACTTGACAAAGAAAGGCGGTAAGAATATAGTTGAGACGTAAAGTGGTATGAAGTGGTATAAAGTGGTATAAGAGTCTTCTCAGGTGGTATGGCCCTATAAGAGGGCACGGTATTTTTATTTGGATGAAAGTGCGGGGTATGCGTCATGTTCAGAGGCAGGTTTGAGCATACCATTGATCTTAAGGGCAGGTTGAGCATCCCCTCGAGGCTGCGCGAGACCCTTAACGAGAGGTATGACTCCCGCCTTGTTATTACCACATACGATGGTTGCCTTGTTGCCT
This sequence comes from Thermodesulfobacteriota bacterium, assembly GCA_046753945.1. GTDB lineage: Bacteria > Desulfobacterota > GWC2-55-46 > GWC2-55-46 > JADFVP01 > JAJRZX01. Next base: position 27,206 of record JBHHUW010000004.1, on the reverse strand, counting down.
ATCCTCTTTTGGAGTGGGACAAGCTGGAGTCCAGAATAGCGGAGCTGCCCGAGTTCAAGAAGGATACGCGGGCCTTTCTCCGCTTTTTTTATTCAAGCGCCACGGACTGCTCCATAGACAGGCTTGGCCGTATACTCATCCCTCAGGCTCTCAGGGATTATGCTGGTTTTGATAAGGAAGTGGTCCTCATAGGGGCATTCAGACAGATTGAGATATGGGCAAGAGAGGCCTGGGACAAGGCCGAAGGCGCAGTCTCTACTGATGATATAGGCAACACCCTTGAGCGTCTTGGTCTTTAGGGATGGCGTACTCGCACAGGCCTGTCATGAGCCGCGAGGTCATCCGGTTTCTTGGGTGCCGTAGTGGCGGTGTATATCTTGACGGTACTCTTGGCGGCGGCGGTCACGGCAGGGCCATACTGGAGGCATCAGCCCCTGATGGGATCCTCATAGGCATGGACCGTGACAAGGCGGCCATCAGCCATGCCGGTGACGTTCTTAGTGAGTATAAAGCAAGGGTTGTCCTGATCAGGGCCGACTTTGGCGAGGCCGGTGATGAGTTAAGGGAGAGGGGTTTCATGGAGATAGACGGCATGCTTCTTGACCTCGGAGTATCTTCACACCACCTTGACGAGGCAGAGCGGGGGTTCAGCTTCCGTTTTGACGGGCCCCTTGATATGAGGATGGACAGGCGCGCAGCAATGACGGCCGAGCACCTTGTTAATTCACTTGAGGAAAGGGAACTGGCTCATATTATCAGGAGTTATGGAGAGGAGCGTTTTGCCGGGAGGATAGCCCGGGCCATAGTGAGGGCGCGGGGGATAAAGCCAGTAAAGACTACAGGCGTGCTTGCACGGATAATCTCAGAGGCCATACCGCGCCGCTATCACGGTGCGAAGATAGACCCGGCTACAAGGACATTTCAGGCCCTTAGGATAGCCGTTAATGACGAGCTTACAGCCCTTGAGAGGGGACTTGCCGGGGGTATAGACCTCCTTAAGTCCAGGGCGCGGATGGTAGTCATCTCATACCATTCATTAGAGGACAGGATAGTAAAGAAGGTCTTTAGAGAGGGGGCCTCTCCATGTGAGTGTCCTCCAAGAATTCCGCGTTGTGTATGCGGCAAGAGGCCCGGTGTAAAGATCCTTACCAGGAGGGTGGTCACGGCCGGCGCGGATGAGGTTGCCGAAAACACCCGGGCAAGGAGCGCAAAGCTTCGGGCCATAGAAAAGATTTAAGAATCCCCCTCTTGCATGAGAGAGGAGAGAGAGGTTGGATAATTGTCAGAGGCCTTTACCAGAATTCTTGGCCTTAACCACCTGCTTACAGGTCAGAAGGTCAAGTCAAGGAGAGACCCGCGGGATACGAGGTTTCTCTTTTGGGCCATCTTGGCCTCTCTTGCCCTTGTAGCCGTGCTTTTTGTCTATATATGGTGCAGGTTATCTGTGGTAGGTATGGGATATGAGATTTCCGTGGCCAATATGGAAAGAAATGCCCTTGTGGAGCAGAACAGGCGTCTTAAGATTGAGTTCATGCGCCTCTCTTCCCCAAGGCGCATTGAATCCATAGCCGTGAAAGAGCTTGGCCTTGTACATCCCGTGGAGGGGCAGATTATCAGGGTGGGCAGTTGAAGAGGAAAAAAAAGAAAAAGAGCTACTTGAAGTTCAGGGTATTCCTTGTCCTCGCCTTTTTTATAGGGGCCTATTCGCTTATATTCATGCGGGCCTTTGAGCTTCAGGTCGTAGAGTCCGAGTCGCTGAAGCAGAGGGCCGCAAAGCAGCACGTGCGCTCAGTGAACCTGCGCTCAAAGCGGGGAGATATATTCGACAGGAATTTTAAAGAGCTGGCTATCAGCATAGACGTTGACTCTGTTTACGCCAGACCCTCAATGATAAAGTCAAAGAGGAGCGTTGCCAGGGCCCTGGCCCCCATAACAGGTGTAAAGGCCTCTGTTATCCGGCAGAGCCTTGCCTCGGAGAGGGGCTTTGTCTGGGTAAAACGCCAGATAGACCTTGATGAATCAGAGAGAGAGAAGATAAGCGCCATGGAGGGCGTGGGGCTCGTAAAGGAGTCCAGGCGTTATTATCCCAACAAGGGCCTTGCCTCCAACCTTCTGGGCTTTACCGGTGTGGACTCCAACGGACTTGAGGGTATAGAGCACTCCTATAACAGGTACCTCTCCGGCAAGACGCTGAAGATAAGCGGAGGCCGTGACGCCCGCGGCCGCCTCCTGCTCTTTGGCGATACCGGCAACGTAGTCCCAGTTGAGGGCATGAGCGTTGAGCTCACTATTGACAAGACCATACAGTATGTAACCGAGAGCGCCTTGCAGAGCGCCATAGATAGGACCGGCGCAAAGGGCGGCACGGCAGTGGTGCTCTCTCCGGCTACGGGCGAGGTCCTTGCCATGGCCACGGCGCCGGGTTTTGATCTTAATAATTTCCGCCGCACCTCTCCGGGGCTCTGGCGTAACCGTACGGTTACCGATGCCTTTGAGCCGGGCTCCGTGGCAAAGGTCTTTGTGGTGGCAGGGGCCATTGAGGAAGGCATCGTAAAACCCGATGATATATTCTTCTGCGAGAACGGCAGGTACAGGGTGGCCGACCGCGTTCTTCATGACCACGAGAAGAACGCCTGGTTGTCTGTTGCAAATATTATCAAGCACTCAAGCAATATTGGAGCAGCGAAGATAGCCGAGAAGATGGGTAAGGAGACCCTCTACAGATACTTCAGAGCCTTTGGCATGGGCGCCAAGACGGGTCTGGATCTGCCCGGCGAGACCAGCGGCTCTCTCCTTGATCTTGAAAAATGGTCCGGCGTCACGCTTCAGACCCTCTCCTTTGGACAGGGGGTCTCGGTCTCGTCCATACAGCTTGCCACGGCGCTGGGGGCCATAGCCAACGGAGGGTTTCTCATGAAACCCTATATCGTAAAAGAGGTAAAGAGCGCTACCGGCCATGTTGTGAAGGCCAATAACCCTGTAATACTTCGAAGGGTCGTCTCGGCCGCAACTGCCAGGTCAGTAAGGCAGATGATGAGAGGCGTTACAGGGCCCGACGGCACGGGCAGTAAGGCCGCTCTTGCGGGCTTTGAGGTGGCCGGCAAGACAGGAACAGCGCAGAAACCTGATTTTGAGCACGGGGGTTACCGCAGCGGGGCCTATGTATCGAGCTTTTTTGGTTTTGTCCCGGCAGAAGACCCGGCCCTTACTATAATAATCACACTTGATGAGCCGCAGAACGGCCATTACGGCGGCGAAGTAGCGGCCCCGGTCTTTAAGGAGATAGCGGGAAAGTCCCTTGCCTATCTTGGTCTGACACCGGAGCAGATGGAGCAGGTGAGGGTTAAAGGCAGTAAGGCGTCCCCAGAGGCAGCCGGCAAGGCTAAAGAGAATGGGCTTACCCTGCAGAGGGGTATTACACCGGATTTTACGGGCCTTACCATGAGGAAGGCCATGAGGATATCAAGAGAAGGCTCCATTGAGGTACAGATGGAAGGCCACGGTCTGGCCTTTCGGCAGAGCCCCGGTGCGGGCAGCCCTTTAAAAGATGACAGGGTTGTAAGGGTCTGGTTTCAGTAGGGGGAGGAGAGACAAAAGGGGATGTTGATGAGAGTTAGGGATATTAGGGATATGCTGGAGGGCTGTCAAATTATTGGTCCTGATGAGATAGAGATCAGTCATATCTCCTGTGATTCGAGGTCCGAGCTTCACGGCGGCTCTCTCTTTGCCGCCATCGAAGGTGAGAGTCTGGACGGGTACTCTTTTATAGGCGAGGCCCTTGATAAGGGAGCGCGGTGCGTGCTTTCCGAGAGGCCCTGGCCCGCCGATGATAGAGGCGAGACCATAACAGAGATTATAGTCCCCGATGTAAGGGAGGCCCTGGGGCTTGTCTCGGCAGGTCTCTACGGCATGCCTTCCGCCGGGCTTACCCTTGTAGGTGTTACCGGGACCAACGGCAAGACAACTGTTACCTATCTGCTGGAATCCATATTCAGGGCCTCTGGTTTTGAGACCGGGGTCATCGGCACGGTGAACTACAGGTACAGGGATAGTGAGATACCTGCTCCAAATACCACTCCCGGGGCGCCTTCCCTGCAGAGGCTGCTGCGGGATATGAGAGAGGCCGGTGTGACGCACTGCGCCATGGAGGTATCGTCTCACGGCCTGGAGCAGAAACGCGTCTCCGGGTGCGCATTTGACGCGGCTGTATTTACAAACCTTACCCATGACCATATGGATTATCACGCCACGGTAGAGGATTATTTCAGGGCTAAGACCCAGCTCTTCACGCATTTAAAGGCAGGCGGGTCCTCGGTTGTAAATATGGACGATCCCTGGGGGGCGAGGCTCGCTGCCTCGCTGCCGGGTCTTATTACCACGGGCATGGCTGAAGAGGCGGATATTCATCCGCGCGGCCTCTCGGTAACCCCCGAGGGCATTGACGCCCTTGTGCAGACTCCAACGGGTTCGGTCTCTGTCTCAACCGCCATGACGGGCAGGTTCAACGTATATAATATCCTCTCCGCAATTGGCGTCTCCCATGCCCTTGGCATAGAGATTGGCGCAATTGAAGAGGGTATAAGCGTGCTCCAGGGCGTGCCGGGCAGGCTCCAGAGGGTTTTTTCTTCTGCTCCTCAGCAAGAAGGGGGCAAGGTCCCGTACAGGGCCTATGTGGATTACGCCCATACGCCCGATGCTCTTGCGCGCCTGCTAACAACTGCTCGTGAGATGAGCGGAGACAGGATTATACTCGTCTTTGGCTGCGGCGGCAACAGGGACAGGTCAAAGCGGGCCGAGATGGGAGAGGCCGCGGCAAGGCTCGCTGATATCATTATAGTCACCTCTGACAACCCCCGTGACGAGGACCCGGCATTGATAATAAAGGATATAGAGAGGGGTCTTGAAGGGGTCCGGAAGATAGAGAAAGGCGGGGTGGTCCCGGCTTCAGCTGAGAAGGCATATATGGTCTGCGTTGATAGAAGAGAGGCCATAGAAGAGGCCGTTGCCATGGCAGGCACCGGTGATACCCTTCTTGTAGCAGGCAAGGGCCATGAGGATTATCAGATAACCGGCAGTGTGCGGTCTCATTTTGATGATGTGCTTGAGCTTGGAAGGGCCATGGAGCAGGGACCATGATTACTTTTGCCGAGATAATCGAGGCAACAGGCGGCATGGCATCAGAGAATCTGCGCGGTGAGATAAGAGGCGTCTCCATTGATACGAGGACTCTAAAGGCCGGTGAGATATATATTGCCATAAAGGGGCCTAATTACGACGGCTTTGATTTTTGCGGCGAGGCCCTCAGTAAGGGCGCCTCTGCCGTGATGGTAAATAAAGGAAGCGGGAACGTTGCCCACCGTGGCGGCGTTGTTATTGCGGTAGAGGATACTGTAAGGGCCCTGGGAGACCTCGGCGCCTTTGTGAGGAGGTCTTTCAAGAGTCCCGTGGTGGCTGTTGCCGGAAGCTGCGGCAAGACTACGACAAAGGAGATGATAGCCTCCATACTCTCACGTGACCGCTCTATACTGAAGACAGAGGGCAACAGGAATAACCTCATAGGCCTGCCCCTTACGCTATTTGGGCTAAGCGGCGGCCAGAGCGCCGCTGTAGTGGAGCTTGGCATATCCGAGCCCGATGAGATGGAGAGGCTTGCAGAGATATGCTCGCCCGATGTAGCCCTAATTACCAATATCAAGAGGGCCCATATGGAGAATTTTGGCACAATTGAGAGTATCGGCAGGGAGAAGGGGATGCTCTACGAGTTGGCAAAACCTTCTTGCGTAAAGGTAGTCAACATAGACGACCCCCTTGCGGCAAGGGCCGCTGACCTTGGGTCACTCCGGCGCGAGAGGAGGGAGTTTGTTACCTTCAGCACAGGCCGCGTGGCGGATGTGAGGGTTATTGAGGAGAGAAATCTCGGCGGACTTGATGGCGTTATCGTTACCTTTGATGTGAGGGGACAGGTCTTTGACGTGAGGCTCAGGGTACCGGGGCTCTTTAACGTGGCAAACGCCCTTGCGGCAATAGCCTCTGTGCTTCCTCTCGGCGTCTACCTTGATGATATCCGCAGCGGTCTTGAGGCCTTTACAGGTCTTGGTGGGAGGATGGAGGTGACAGAGACAGGCCTTATTACTCTTATTGACGACAGCTACAACGCAAATCCTGATTCCCTTGCCACGGCCCTGGAGACGCTTGGGGGGACAACCGGGCGAAAGGTGGCGGTTATTGGAGAGATGTGTGAGCTTGGTGAGGGCTCGAAGAGCGCTCACTTTGATGCTGGTCTTCTTGCCGCCCGCCTTGGCATAGACATTGTCGTGGCCGTTGGGAGCCGCGCCGCGGAGGTGGCCGGAGGGGCCATGGAAGGCGGCATCAGAGATGAGTCTGTATTTGCCTTTAAAGAAAAAAAAGAGGCCCTCTCGGAGCTGAAGGGTCATATACTTGGCAATGGTGATGTGGTGCTTGTAAAGGCATCGAGGGCGGCGGGTCTTGATCTTATCGCCGAGGGACTGAAATCCGAGGGAGATGCCTCTTGCGAGGCATGCGGTTAAAGCGGGTAAAAAAGCATGTTCTATCATTTTTTATTTCCACTTGCTGAGTACCATACGATATTTAATGTCTTTCAGTACATTACGTTCAGGACTATTTACGCGGCCGTAACTTCGCTGGTGCTGAGTTTGGTTTTGGGACCATATCTTATAAAGAAGCTCAAGAGACTGAAGGTGGAGGACGTAGTGCGAAGCGACGGGCCGCCCACGCACACGAGCAAGGAAGGCACCCCTACTATGGGCGGGGCCATTATACTATTCGTAGTAATAGTCAGCATCGTGCTCTGGGGCAACTTTTTCAACTCCTTTGTCTGGCTCCTCCTCTTTGTTATTGTGGCCATGGGGGCTATAGGTTTTATAGATGACCTTAAGAAGGTAAGAGAACGTGACAAGAAGGGGCTTAGCGCCTCAAGAAAATTTGGGGCTCAGCTGGGCGTGGCCTTCTTCGTGGCTGTAATTCTCTACGCCACAGGTTTTGATACGGTTGTAACGATACCGTTTTTCAAGGACGCGGGCTTTGATATGAGGTTTCTGTACATACCCTTTGTTATGCTGGTAATCGTGGGCACCTCAAACGCCGTCAACCTCACGGACGGCCTTGACGGGCTGGCCATCGGCCCCATGATAATATGCATGGCCACCTATATGCTTCTTGCCTATATAACGGGGCATACGAAGATAGCCTCATACCTGCAGATTATCCATATTTCCAATGCCGCGGAGCTAACCGTCTTTGCCGGGGCCATTGTAGGGGCAAGCCTTGGTTTTTTGTGGTTCAACACATATCCGGCACAGGTATTCATGGGCGATGTTGGCTCTCTCTCTCTTGGCGGAGCCCTGGGTACTATTGCCGTTATGACAAAGCATGAGGCCCTTCTTCTTATTATTGGAGGAATATTTGTCGTTGAGGCCCTCTCGGTGATGTTTCAGGTAGGCTCCTTTAAGCTAAGGGGCAAGAGGGTCTTTGCCATGGCCCCCATACATCACCATTACGAGCTCAAGGGCTGGGCCGAGCCCAAGATAATAGTACGGTTCTGGATAATCTCCATAATACTGGCGCTTGTTGCCGTAAGCACACTGAAGATAAGGTAAGGTAAAAAAACCGTGATTGAGAGCAGCGGGGAGATTGAGATGGCAATGAGGGAGTCCGGGTACGGGCGTGGTTCAGACCCGGCCAGGTCCCTTGCCGGGTGCAAGGCCCTTGTGGTGGGTCTTGGCCTTACGGGCAGGTCCGTGGCAAGGTTCCTTGCCATGAACAAGGCCTCTGTAACGGCAACGGACAGCCGCGGTGAAGAAGAGCTTACAGGCGGCGGTGGTGGTGTAAAGGGCCTTAAGGAGATGGGCGTTACCATAAAGGCCGGAGGCCTTAGAAGCGAGGATTTTCTGAGGGCCCGACTCATTGTCATAAGCCCAGGCATACCGTACTCACACCCCCTCCTTGAAGAGGCCCGGGCCCGGGGTATTGAGGTAATAGGGGGGCTGGAGCTCGCGAGCCGCTTCATAAGGGTGCCCATAATAGCCATTGCAGGGACAAACGGAAAATCCACGGTAACCTCCCTTGTAGGGGAGGTCCTTGCGGCCTCGGGCCGCAATGTCTTTGTGGGAGGCAATATCGGAACCCCTCTTGTTGATTATTTTCTAAGTGATACTCCGGCGGATATATGCGTCCTTGAGGTGAGCAGTTTTCAGCTTGAGTCCATTATGAGCTTCAGTCCCCATATAGCCGTATTATTAAATATCACCGAGGACCATCTTGAGAGATACAGCAGCTTTAGCGAGTACGCAGCCGTTAAGTTCCGGCTCTTTGATAATCAGGAGAACAGTGATTATGCCGTTGTTAACGCCGCTGACCCTCTTATCAGCACTGAGACCCTTGGCAAGGCGGCCCGGCTTCACGGCAAGGCCCGGCGTCTGCCATTTAACTGCTCTGCTCGTGAAGATACAGGGCTTTACTACTTTGGCTCCGAGGTTGTTCTCTCATCCAAAGGCGTCATTGAGAGGTATCCCGTAGAGGCCCCGGGCCTTAAAGGGGTGCATAATATGGAGAACGCCATGGCCGCCATTGCAGTGCTTCGGCTCTCTGGCGTCGGTAGAGAGCAGATACTGGAGGGGCTCCGGAGCTTTAAGGGGCTGAAGCACAGGATGGAATTTATAAGGGAGAGGGGCGGTGTCTCTTTTATCAATGACTCAAAGGGCACAAACACAGGGGCCCTTATGAAGGCGCTTCAGAGCACGCAGGCGCCGATTATCCTCATCGCCGGCGGAAGGGATAAGGGTGGGGACTACTCAATGCTCGCCCCCCTTATGGCCGGCAAGGTAAGGCTCCTTGTAGCGCTTGGCGAGGCCGCGCCGGTGCTGCAGGAAGCCTTTAAAGGAGTAGTGGGGGTAAGGGTGGTCTCTACAATGGAAGAGGCCGTGGAGACGGCGGCAGCCGAGGCAGCGGCAGGCGATACAGTGCTGCTCTCTCCGGCCTGCTCGAGTTTTGATATGTTCAGGGATTATAGAGAGCGGGGCTTAAGGTTTACTGCCCTTGTACAGGCCCTGGATTAGCGAAGAGAAAGGGAAGAGGAAGAGAAAGAATATGGTCTCATTGAAGTTAGGTGATACGGACAGGTTCCTGGTGCTATCGGTGCTGGCGCTGCTTGTCATGGGTGTGGTGATGGTCTACTCCACGAGCTATATCGTGGCCATGAACCGCTTTGGCGATGAGTTTTTCTTCATGAAAAAACACCTTACCTACGCCCTCATAGGGCTTCTCATGTTTGTGGCGGCTTCGAGGATCCCCTATACACTCTACGGCAAGCTCGTCTACCCTATCCTCATACTGGCACTTATTCTGCTCCTTCTCATATATGTTCCGGGCATTGGCTATAAAGCTGGTGGCGCGAGGCGGTGGATCCATCTTGGCCCGCTGGCCTTTCAGCCCTCAGAGCCGGCAAAGCTTGCCGTTGTTGTCTTTCTTGCCTACTCGTTATCCGCCAAGGCCGAGAAGATAAAGGACTTCTGGTTTGGATTTTTACCTAATATCATCATACCGGGTATCTTTGTGGCCCTTATTATTATGCAGCCCGACCTTGGCACGGCTCTTACCCTATCGGCCCTGGTGCTTATCTTGTGCTTTGCCGGGGGCGTGAGGCTGCGCTACCTGCTCGGGCTCTTTGTGCCATTTGTGCCGGTAGTCCTCTTTGTAGTCCATAGGCACGCCTATATGTCGAAGCGGCTCCTTGTATTCATGGACCCGTGGAAGGACGCTCTGGGAGCGGGTTTTCAGATGGTGCAGTCTTTTCTCGCCTTTGGCTCTGGCGGGGTAACGGGTGTTGGACTTGGCGAGGGTATGCAAAAACTCTTTTATCTCCCCGAGGCCCATACGGACTTCATACTCTCTGTCATCGGCGAGGAACTGGGCCTTGTAGGCGTTGGGCTCGTAATAGCCTTTTATATTGTTTTTCTTATATCGGGGATAAAGATAACGCTTAAGGCAAAGGACCTTTTCGGGGCTTATCTTGCCCTTGGACTTACGGTAATGGTCTCCATGCAGGCTACAATAAACATGGCCGTTGTTCTGGGGTTACTGCCGCCAAAAGGTCTCACACTGCCCTTCATAAGTTACGGCGGGAGTTCTCTTGTTATGAATATGATAGCCGTAGGCATACTGCTTAACATATATATAAAGAGCGCCGAGGAGGTCTAATGTTCTTTTATATTATAAGGGTGAGACATTGAAGTTTGTCCTCACAGGCGGAGGCACAGGGGGGCATCTCTTCCCGGCCATAGCTATTGCCGAGGAGCTCTTAAGGCGCGACAGCGCCACTGAGGTGGAGTTTATCGGCGCCAGGGGCGGCCTTGAGGAGAAGATAATCCCGGGGTATGGTTACCGCCTTACACTCCTGAACGTAGAGGGGCTTAAGGGCGGGCGAGGGCTGAAGAGGGGGGTTGCCATAATAAAGGCCCTTGCGGCCACGGTGCGCGCCGTAAAAATACTTAGAAGGCTCCGGCCTGACGGCGTCATAGGAAGCGGGGCATATTCATCGGCCCCGGTTGTAACGGCGGCGCGGCTCCTTGGGATAAAGACGGCTGTAATGGAGCAGAACGCCATGGCAGGCCTTACAAACAGGGTGCTTGGCCGCATAGTGGACAGGGTTTACACGGCCTTTCCAGAGTCAGGTGAGTTTTTTCCTCCGAAAAAGATCGTTCTTTCCGGCAACCCCATGAGAAGGGAGATACTTGAGAGGGCTATCCAGAGCCGCGGTCCCCTGAAGGCAGAGAAAGGGCAGGGGGCCAAGGGGAAAAAATTCACCGTCCTTATATTTGGCGGCAGTCAGGGAGCAACGGCCATAAACGCGGCCTTTCTCGATGCCACGGAGTACCTTACGGACATCTGGGAGAATCTCGACGTTATCCATCAGACCGGGGAAAAGGGGTACTCACTTGTCTCCCGGGCCTATGATAGAAAGAAACTCAATGTGCGGCTCTACAGGTTTATTGACTCCATGAGCGATGCCTATGCATCGGCAGACCTTGTGGTCTGCAGAGCCGGCGCTACCTCTATAGCCGAGATAGCGGCATTCGGCCTTGTATCCATACTTGTGCCCTATCCCTTTGCCTCTGATAACCATCAGGAGGTGAACGCCAGGTGTATGGTGCGCTCCGGAGGGGCCGTGATGATACCGCAGGAAAGACTTACCGGCAGGTCTCTTGCCGAGAATATAAGGCGTTTTTACGAGGACTCCGGGCTTCTCTCGGAGTCAAGAAAAAAGGCCCTTGGTTTTGGAAGGACAAACGCGGCGGCCGTTATTGTAGATGACTTTATGAACTTACTGCAGATGAAGGGTGCCTGCGAGATATCAGAGGCAACTTAACCTTAATATACGAATGAGGCAGGAGATGTACAGGGGAAGGATAAAGAAAATACATTTTGTGGGCATTGGCGGGTCGGGCATGAACGGTATAGCCGAGGTCCTCCTGAACATGGGCTACGAGGTAACGGGCTCGGATATCGCAAGGAGCGCCACTGTAAAGAGGCTAACAGGCCTTGGCGCCACTGTTCATATAGGGCACAGGCAGGAGAACGTGCGAGGCGTCCAGTGCGTAGTGTATTCATCGGCCATTAGCAAGGACAACCCCGAGCTTCTTGCCGCAATGGCGGAAAATATCCCCATAATACCGCGTGCGGAGATGCTGGCCGAGCTCATGCGCCTGAAGTACGGCATAGCCATTGCCGGAACGCACGGCAAGACTACCACAACGTCTCTAATAGCCGCCATACTGGGCGGCACTGACCTTGACCCCACGGTGGTCACTGGCGGCAAGCTTAACAGCCTCGGGGCCAACGCGTGCCTTGGAAAGGGCGACCTCCTTGTTGCCGAGGCCGATGAGAGCGATGGGAGCTTTCTGCAGCTTACTCCAACCATGGCCATTGTCACCAGCATAGACCGCGAGCACATGAACCATTACCAGAGCATGGATGAGGTCTATGACGCATATCTTGGTTTTATGAACAAGGTGCCTTTTTACGGCGCGGCCATACTCTGCCTTGACCACCCTGTGATCCAGGGGCTTCTGCCCCGCGTCACAAGAAGGGTCATTACTTATGGCCTATCGGCTCAGGCCGATGTGCGCGGCGCAAATCCCGGTTATGACGGGATACGCACCTCCTTTGATATATTTGCCGGCGACGCGGAGCTCGGAGAAGTAACCCTGCGTCTTCCGGGGGCCCATAACGTGCAGAATGCCCTTGCCGCCGTAGCCGTGGCGCTGGAGCTTGATATTGGTTTTGAGGCCATAAAAAAGGGCCTTGAGTCTTTTTCCGGTGTGGAGCGCAGGTTCCATCTGCGAGGCCACATTGGCGGCATTACAGTAGTAGACGACTACGGGCACCACCCCGAGGAGGTAAAGGCCGTGCTTCAGGGGGCCAAGCAGAGTTTTAATAAGAGGATTGTCGCCGTATTCCAGCCCCACAGGTACTCAAGGACTGCCGACCTCTTTAAGGATTTTCAGACGGCCTTTAATGATGTGGACACACTCGTTGTCACGGATATCTACGCCGCCGGAGAAGAGCCTGTAGAAGGCATAGACGGCTTTGCCCTCTATGAGGCCATAAAGGAACACGGCCACAAGGATGTTACCTACATAAAAGAAGTTGCCCGTGTGCCGGAGTACTTGAAGGGTCTGGTTCACTCCGGTGATCTTGTCATTACCCTTGGGGCCGGTGATATCTGGAAGGCCGGCACGGGCCTTATCGAGCTTCTTGAAAAGGACGAAAAGGCAAGACATCTGAAGGTGCTCTGAATGAATGATAATAATCTATCCGAGCAGTATCCGCTCATCTTTGTGGAGCGTTTCAAGGGCAGGATTCTGTTCAATGCCCCCATGGCGGATTACACCTCTTTTGGCATAGGGGGCCCCGCTGATGTCATGGCCTTTCCCGTGGACGAGAATGACCTTAAGGAGATACTGAGTTTTGCCGCATCGAAAAAGTTTCCCTACTTTATCATGGGCATGGGCACCAACCTCCTTGTAAGGGACGGCGGGTACAGGGGTGTAGTCATTAACATGAGAGAGGGGCTTACGGATATTCTCTGGAATGAGTCCAATGCCACGGCCATAGTGGGCGCCGGTGTAAAGACCCCTGCCTTTGTGGCCGCAACGGCAGAGAAAGGGCTGCGGGGGATGGAGTTTGCCGCTTCCATACCCGGCTCCATGGGCGGCGCGGCGGTGATGAACTCCGGGGCCTACGGCAGAGACATGAGCTATGTCATGGACGGAGTAGAGGTGATGACCCGTAAGGGGGTAAAGACATTCATACCCGCCGCGGAGATGGATTTATCCTACAGGAGCTCGAACATAAGCGGCGATACGGTGGTCACAAAGGTCCATGTCAGGCTCTGCAGGGACGAGCCCGAGAATGTAAGAGAGCGGATAAAGGAATTTGTAGAAATGAGAAAAAAGACAACGGCCACAATCACCCCGGCCAACGCCGGTTCCATTTTCAGAAACCCCGAGGGAGTACCAGCGGGCAGGCTAATAGAGGAGGCCGGTTTCAAGGGCAGAACCGAGGGCAAGGCCGTGGTATCAAAGATTCATGCCAATTACATTGTGAATAATGGCGGGGCAAAGGCCTCTGATGTCCTGTCCCTTATGGCTATTGTCAGGGACGGTGTTTACAGCCGCTCGGGCGTGCTGCTTGAGCCGGAGATAAAGGTTGTTGGAGAAGATTGATAAGAGGCCCCTTACCAGGGAGAGGCAGACGCGGAAATGACCACATTACGCCATATGAAGATAGGTGTCCTTATGGGAGGAGTCTCGGCCGAGCGTGAGATTTCTCTTCGAAGCGGCGCCGCGGTCCTGAAGGCCCTTGGCGAGGCTGGTTTTAAGACCGTTGCCATAGACGCCGGGCGGGACCTCTTTACAAGGCTCCGTGACGAGGGTGTGGACAGGGCCTTTATCGTCCTTCACGGCGGCGCCGGCGAGGACGGCTCTGTTCAGGGCGGTCTTGAGGTCATGGGCATTCCATATACAGGCTCAGGGGTCATGGCCAGCGCCCTCTGTATGGACAAGATAGCTACAAAGAAAATCCTTGTCCTCAGTTCCATACCAACGCCGGCCTTCAGCCTTGATCCCACGGCTGCGGGGCTCAGGGGGCTCAAGTTCCCCCTTGTTGTAAAACCATCAACAGGGGGCTCTACGCTTGGGCTCAGCATTGTAGAGGATGCCGCCCATTTATCCGGGGCAATAACCGGGGCCTCTAAATTTGGCCGCGCCGTCCTTGTAGAGGAGCGCATAGAAGGCAGAGAGGTAAGCGTATCCATACTTAATAGAAGGGTTTTGCCCATAGTGGAGATTTTTGCAGAGGGAAAACTTTATGATTATACGGCAAAATACTCTGCGGGAGGGGCCAGGCTGGAGGTGCCCGCCAGGTTAAGCGAGGGTTTAAGCGGGAAACTATCCTCACTTGCGCTTCGCTGCTACTCTGAGCTCGGGTGCAGGGGCGGGGCGCGCGTGGATATACTATTAGATAAAGATAGCAATCCCTTTGTGCTTGAGGTCAATACCTCACCCGGTCTTACAAAGAGGAGCCTTCTGCCTATGGCCGCAGCTGAGGCCGGGCTCTCTTACAAGGACCTTATAGTAGAGATGCTCGAAGGGGCCTCTCTTGAGAAGGTAGTGGATGAAAAGCAGGGCTCTTAAGAAGAAAAAGAGAAGCAACAGGAGGCGCAGAGAGCCTTTGCTAAGAAGGGCCGCGCATCGCGTCGCCGTGGTCTCAAAGGCCGCAGTCACCCTGGTCCTGGTGGCCTTTATCGGATACGGCTCATGGTGGCTCTACGGGAAGGTCATAACAACGCCTGAGCTGGCAGTAACACGCCTATCTGTTAAGGGCGCTCTACGCACACAGCCCCGTGAGATTATAAGGCTTGCAGGAATCAGTGAGGGTCAGAATATTTATTCTTTTTCGGCTTCCGAGGCGGCGCGTTCCATAGGTGAGAGCCCCTGGGTCCTTAAGGCGGCTGTAAAGAGGAGGCTCCCCGGCACGGTAAGGATTGAGATAAAGGAGAGGCTTCCCGTGGCCATCGTACAGATGGATGGCCTCTTTGTAATGGACAGCGATGGTACGATCTTTAAAAAACTCGCCTCCCACGAGAGGCTCGATCTGCCCCTTGTAACAGGGCTGAGTAAGGAGATGGTAGAGAACAACGGTGTGCTTATGACCTCATTTATGAGACTCTTCACCGTTCTTGAGAAGAGGAAGGGATTTAATCTTGATAGTGTATCGGAAATTCACTGCGATGCTCACTACGGCTTTACTCTTCATACCCTTAACCGTGGTCTCATGGTGGAGCTGGGGAACTCGAATTTTGAGGCCGGCCTCCAGCTCTTTGAGAGGGTGGGGGCCATGAACAGGGAGGTCTTCAGGGGCGCCGTGGCTGTGGATGTGAGAAGAGCCGGAGAGGTTCTCGTGAGATATGACCATGATGTGGCAAAGAAGGGGAGAAGAACGTAGATGGCTAAGAATGAGAACATAATCGTAGGCCTTGATATAGGCACTACAAAGATATGCGCTATAGCCGGGGAGAAGACCAACGAGGGTCTTGAGATAATAGGCATAGGCACCCGGCCCTCAAAGGGGCTTCGAAAGGGTGTGGTTGTAAATATCGAGAGCACTGTGGAGTCCATAAAGCAGACCATTAAAGAGACCGAGCTCATGGCCGGGTGCGAGATAAACAAGGTCTTCTGCGGCATAGCCGGGGGCCATATACGCGCCTTTAACAGCCACGGCGTTATTGCCGTGAAGAGCCGTGAGATTACGCGCGCCGATATAGACCGCGCCATAGAGGCGGCTCAGGCCGTGGTTATTCCCCCCGATAGAGAGGTCATACATGTCATCCCCCAGGAGTATATCGTTGACGACCAGTCCGGCATAGAGGATCCCCTGGGCATGATAGGCATAAGGCTGGAGGTAAAGGTACATATCGTTACTGCCGCCGTAACATCGGCGCAGAATATTATAAAATGCGCCAATAAGGCAGGTCTTGATGTAGATGATATTGTCCTGCAGCAGCTGGCAAGCAGCGAGGCCGTGCTTATCCCAGATGAGAAGGAGATAGGTGTTGTCCTTGTAGATATAGGCGGCGGCACAACTGATGTGGCCCTCTACCATAACGGGACGATAAAATACACCACAGTTATCTCTCTCGGGGGCAACCAGGCCACGGGGGATATCTCCGTAGGTCTAAGGACCCCGGCCAGCGTGGCGGAGAGGATAAAAAAAGAGTATGGCTGCGCAATGACGGCCATGGTGGGTAGGGATGAGTCCATAGATGTCCCCACTGTTGGCGGCGGCAAGACAAAACGGGTCTCAAGGTTCATGCTCTGTGAGATTCTGGAGCCGAGGATGGAGGAGTTATTCGAACTTGTAAACCGCGAGATAGTAAAGTCCGGTTATGACGCCCTTATCTCATCGGGCATAGTACTTACGGGCGGCACCTCGGCCATGGAGGGGGCAGTGGAGCTTGCCGAGCAGGTCTTCAACCTGCCTGTAAGAAATGGCATCCCAAGGGGCGTGCAGGGGCTTGTGGATATTGTAAAAAACCCCATGTACTCAACAGGTGTGGGCCTTGTGCAGTTTGGCACAAGAAAGGTGAGCAGCCCGCACTTTCCGCAAAAAGGCGGCAATGTCTTCAACAAACTTACCTCAAGGATGAGCGGCTGGGTAAAGGAGTTCTTCTAGGGTAAGAGGTTTTTATTATAACGGGATATTAGAGGGATATATTTCAGATAACGAGGAGGTGAGGAGATGGACCGCAAAAAAGAGGGACAGATGGATATCAGCTTTGACGACGGCTTTAACGCCGGTGCAAGACTCAAGGTCATAGGTGTTGGCGGCTGCGGAGGCAACGCCGTAAACACCATGATAGACTTTGGACTGCAGGGTGTTGAGTTCCTCGCGGCCAATACCGATGCCCAGGCCCTTGAGAAATCCGGCGCCGGACAGAAGATACAGATAGGGTCTACGCTTACAAAGGGCCTTGGCGCAGGCGCCAGCCCTGATGTGGGAAGAAACGCCGCCATTGAGAGCCGGGATACGCTCCTTGACTCCCTCTCAGGCGCTGATATGGTCTTTATCACCGCAGGCATGGGCGGCGGCACGGGCACAGGGGCCAGTCCCGTTATTGCCGAGGTGGCCCGCGAGACCGGGGCCCTCACCGTAGCCGTAGTGACAAAACCCTTTGCCTTTGAGGGGACAAAGAAGATGAGGCAGGCCGAGGAGGGCCTTGCGAAACTTACGGAGATGGTGGATACGGTGATTACCATACCCAACCAGAGGCTCCTCTCAGTCTCCTGCAAGAACACCACACTTGCAGATGCATTCCTGAAGGCCGATGAGGTCCTGCTGCAGGCCGTAAAGGGCATCTCCGATGTCATTACCGTGCCCGGCCTTGTGAACGTGGACTTTGCCGATGTGAAGACCATTATGTGCGAGATGGGCCAGGCCCTTATGGGAAGCGGAACAGGAAGCGGCGAGCAGCGGGCCCAGGACGCAGCGAGAAAGGCCATCTCATCGCCCCTCCTTGAGGACATCTCCATAAGCGGCGCCAGAGGCGTGCTCCTTAATATAACGGGTTCTTCGGACATGACCATACATGATGTTAACGAGGCATCGAGCCTTATACACGAAGAGGCCCATGAGGACGCCCATATTATCTTCGGCGCCGTAATAGACGACCGCATGGGCGAAGACGTGCGCGTAACCGTTATTGCAACGGGTTTTGGTGAGGCAGCAAAAGAGGCTATGCCCATTGAGGATATCCCCGCGGCCCCTGTCATAGTAAAGGACCTCGATGTGCCAACGGTAATAAGGCAGGATAAGTTAAAGTCCATGAGCCTGAATTCAGGAGAGATAAAGAGGCTTGGCCAGTATGCCGGGCATAATACCGATGATGAGGATATCTACGATACCCCCACCTTTCTCCGTAAACAGGCGGATTAAGGGATTTTTTATTCGCCCCCTCTTAATATTAAGGGGCTATAACAAGCAAATAAGGAGTTTTCAGTATTAAGAGGCTTGGCAGGAGGGCTCTTCACAGACTGCATAGTACGCCCTCTTGCTGTTTTCAAGGCAGAGACCCCCTTCGGGACAATGTGTTTTTCACGAACCCTCCGTGCTCTTCCCAAAAGGTAGAGGCGGCCCGCCGGACAAAAAACCCTCCTTGCAGGTGATAAACCTGTCCATATGATTCTTCCCGAGAGACCCCCGCAGGGGGTCTCTGCCTTGAAAAGGACTTTTGATTTTGAGATACTTTATCTTGGAGCGAGAGCCGGGTGGCGCACATGGCAAATCGCTGCGAATAGATTATTTTCAGGCTTTTGATTTTGAGATAATGTATCTCAACGCATGACTCAGGTGGCGCACTTGGTAAGGCGATGCGAGTAGATGATGTACAGGCTTTTAATCTATGAGATACTTTATTGTAAGACGAGAGTCTGCGGCGCACTTGTGAAGGCACTGCGAATAGAACCAGTACAGGCTTTTACCTTGTGAGATAATTTATACTTAACCTGAGAGTTCTGGACAAAACGCCGGGCAAGAGAGTGGTGGAAGAATAAATAAGGGAGCAGACGGCCATAAGCTGGAAACTAAAGGAAAAGGCGAGAAAAATACTTGCCCTCGAAGAAGGCGGGGTGAGGGTAGACCCCGGGGGACGGATAAGCGTGGCCCTTGTTTATCCTAACGAATACTCACCTGCCATGAGCAATCTTGGCTTTCAGACCCTTTACAGGCTCCTTAACTCCATGGAGGGCTGCCTTGCGGAGCGCGCCTTTTTGCCCCATAGAGAAGATTTTCGCGAGTACGAACGCTCCGGGAGCCCGCTCTTTACACTGGAATCAGAACGGCCTCTACATGATTTTGATATTGTAGCCTTTTCCATCTCCTTTGAAGATGATTACCTTAATATCCCCGGCATACTGCGGCTCTCAAGGCTAAGCCCTCTGGCCGTTGAGCGAACCTCCACTCAACCCCTTGTTATTGCCGGAGGCATCGCGCCCTCGCTTAACCCATGGCCTATCGCGGATTTTATGGACCTCTTTATTATTGGAGAGGCCGAGGGGGCGGTAGAGGATTTTTTTGCGGTTTACAGCAAGGCCGTGGAGACCCCGGCTACCAAGGAAACCCTTCTGAAGACCCTTGACGCACTGGACTTTACCTTTATCCCGTCTCTTTATGAGCTTGAGTACGGCGATGATATCTTAAGAGCCATTAAACCTCTTAAGGGCGCCAAGACAAGGGTGCTGGCAAAGAAAAATATGGACCTCAAGGGGTTCATCATACCGGAGAATTTTATCCGCACCCCCCTTGCCGCCTTCAAGAAGGCATCCCTCTTGGAGATAGAGCGGGGCTGCGGCCGTGGCTGCAGGTTCTGCGCCGCGGGTTTTGTCTGTCTCCCCGAGAGAGAGCGCGACCCTGAGAAGGTTATGGAGGCCGTGCGCCGCGGGGCGGCCGCAGGAAAGGTTGGGCTTGTTGGAACGGCGGTATCGGATTACTCAAATCTTAATGCCGTAGTTGAGGAGGGCGTAAAGGCCGGGGCAGCCGTAACCCTGAGTTCAATGCGTCTTGATGTCCTTGATAAAGAAAAACTTGCCCTCCTTAAGAGGTCCGGGTACAGGACAGTGACCCTTGCCCCTGAGGCAGGCTCCGAGAGGATGAGGGTGGTTATAAATAAGGGCCTTACGGAAGAGGAAATCCTGGGGGCAGTGCGGATGGTGAGGGAGGCGGGTTTTGGGCGGATGAAACTATACTTTTTGTTCGGTCTGCCAACAGAGAGAGATGAGGACGCCGGGGCCATAGTGGACCTTATCACGAAGATACAAAAAATATCCGGCGGCGCCGGTATTGCCATTAGCCTGAACCCCTTTATCCCAAAACCTTTTACGCCCTTTCAGTGGTCAGCCTTTGAGGCAGAGGAGGTACTCAAGCGAAGGCTCAAGATAATCAAGAAGGGTGTTTCAGCGCTAAAGGGAGTAAGCCTTAAGACCATGCCTGTTAACTCGGCATTTTTTCAGGCCTACCTGGCCCGTGGTGATATCCGGGCGGGCGAGCTTATACTTGAGGCCGGAGAGGTCGGGGTGAGACGCTCTCTTAAGAAGAGGCAGGCCTTTATGGAGCGTTCAGTCTACAGGGAGAGAACAAGGGACGAAGTGCTGCCCTGGGATATTGTGGATTTTGGAGTGAAAAAAAACTATCTCTGGTCCGAGTACGAGAGGGCAAAAAAGGGTCTCTTTACCGGCCCCTGCCAGCCGGGATGCGTGAGGTGCGGGGTCTGCCCGCCTGCGGCGCAGTAAGGGTTTTTTTAATTTAGAAGAAGGAGATTTTTGGGAATAAATGGAAGTTACAGATTTTAAAAAATTTCTGCCCCTTGTGAGAAGGCCCTCAAGGTATATCGGCGGCGAGGTTAATTCCGTTAAAAAGGACCTCAAGACTGTGGCCCTCAGATACGCGCTTGCCTTTCCCGATTGCTACGAGGTGGGTATGAGCCACCTCGGCATGCAGATACTCTATCAGGCCCTTAACGCTGAGGATGATATTGCCTGCGAGCGTGTATTCGCCCCATGGACGGATATGGAGGAACTGCTTCGCGAGAAGGGTTTTCCCTTAACTTCCCTTGAGTCCGGCCTTACGCTTCAAAAATTTGATATAATCGGCTTCTCACTTCAGTACGAGCTCTCTTATACAAACGTCCTTAATATGCTCGAACTTGGCGGTGTTGACCTTCTTGCCGCGGAGCGCGGCGAGGATGCCCCCTTTGTCTTTGGCGGCGGGCCCCTTACGTGCAACCCAGAGCCTGTTGCCCCCTTCTTTGAGGCCTTCCTCCTTGGCGATGGTGAAGAGGCGGCTATTGAGATGGCCGCTCTTGTCCTGGAGGGCAGGAAAAAGGGTTTATTGAGAAAGGATATCCTAAAGGCCCTGGCCAGGGTAAAGGGCGTTTATGTGCCTTCTTTCTTTGACGTTACCTACAATAAAGATAATACAATAAGAGAGATAAGGCCCCTTTTCCCTGAGTCTGGCGAGGTGGAGAGAAGGATAGTAATGGACATGGACCGTTATAAACCCGTCCGTCCCATCGTGCCCTTTACAGAAACCGTTCACGACCGCGTCACAGTGGAGATAAACCGGGGCTGCACCCGGGGGTGCAGGTTCTGTCAGGCGGGCATGATATACAGGCCCATAAGGGAGAGGTCGCCGGCGGTGGTTATGGAGATTATTGAAAAAGCCCTTGTGAACACGGGCTACGATGATGTCTCTCTCCTTAGCCTCAGCGCCGGGGATTACAGCGCCATTGAGCCTCTTCTGCAGGGGCTTATGAAGGGTTTTGTACACCAGCGTATTGCCCTCTCCCTGCCGTCCCTGCGGGTAGGGACCCTGGGCGCAGGCCTTGCCTCGGAGATAAAAAAGGTGAGAAAGACGGGTTTTACCCTTGCCCCCGAGGCCGGCACGGAGAGGCTTCGTAAGGTTATAAATAAGGGCATATCAGAGGAAGACCTTCTGCAGGCTGTGCGCGAGGTCTTTGGGCTTGGCTGGAAGTCCATAAAACTCTACTTTATGATAGGCCTTCCAACGGAGACCGAGAAGGACGTCCTTGAGATAGCCGAGCTTGCGGGCCGTGTAAAGAGGGCCGCAAAGGAGGTTAGAAAGCACGCAAAAGGCGGGGTGCGCATAAGCGTATCCGTATCGTCCTTTATCCCAAAACCCTTTACACCTTTTCAGTGGGAGCCGCAGGTCCCGGTGGAGGAGCTTCGGCGGCTTCAGGGGGTGCTTAGAAAAAGGCTTAGAGGGCAGAGCATTGATTTTAAATGGCATGACCCGGAGATGAGCCGCCTCGAAGGGATTTTTGCCCGCGGCGATAGAAGGTGCGCCCCGGTTATTATGAGGGCCTATAAAAAGGGCTGCAGGTTTGACGGCTGGGGCGAAAAATTCAACTATACACTCTGGGAGGAGGCCTTACTGGAAGAAGGTCTTGACGGTGATTTTTATACCGCGAGAAAAAGAGACCTCTCTGAGGCTTTTCCCTGGGACCACCTCAGCACAGGGGTGGAGAAGGGGTTTTTGTATGACCAGTACCAGCGCTCCATGAAGGCAGAGGAGACGCCGGATTGTAAGGACGCTGCCTGCTCGCTCTGCGGTGTCTGCGACCATAAAGAGGTTAAGAACATTATCAGAGATGAACCAGTGCCAGAGGCGGCCCCTGCAAGGGTGCGGGTGCGGGAAAACCTGCCCTCATACAAGGTGAAGCTCGGGTTCAGAAAGCAGGGCTCTCTCCGGTTTCTCGGCCACCTTGAGCTTGTAAAGGTCATAAAGAGGCTTGTAAGGCGCACGGGCTTTACGGTGAAGTACTCATCGGGATTTCACCCCATGCCCAAACTGAGCTTTTCTCCTCCCATACCCCTTGGCACGGAGTCCCTTGATGAGTCCATGGAGATGACCCTGCTTGGCGCGCCTATCTCCATGGAGGAGATAATAACGAGACTTAACAGGGAGTCGCCCGAAGGCCTGGAGTTCTTCGCACCTCGAAGAGAGCCCTTGAAAATTGATTCCGGCTCTGATATGATAGATAAAATTGAGTATTGTGTAAATTTTGAAGAGCCCCTCTGTGGTTTTGATATAGATTCCGATAGGATCGATGGGTATATAAAAGATTTTGCTTCAAGTAAGACATTCCCGGCGGTAATTAAAAAAGGCGAGAAGTCAAGAAGCGTAGACATCAAGGGCCAGGTAAGAGAACTGCGGCGCCTTGAAGGCCTGAAGGTGAGACTTGTACTTGCAGGCGGTGAAGGCCCTGCCATAAGGCCTCGTGATGTTCTTGTCCATGTTTTTCATATTCCCTTGCCGGAAGTCCCTCTAATACCCATCCTTAAGATACGGTCCTTTCGATAAAAAAGGCGCGTCTGCGCTTATCTGTACCTGGCGGCGGCATAAATCCGCGGCGGGCCATCCGTGGCAAGGCATATTGCCGGACCTCTGGATCCCTTTTTCCAGCACAGGCAATACGCTTATATAAGGTGAAGATGAGAGATAAAAAGATTGAGATGTTTGTAAACTCCAACCCCTTTGAGACACGGGTTGCTATTACTGAAGACGGCTCTCTTGCCGAACTTTACGTGGAGAGGCCCGAGGGTAGAAAGGTTACGGGCAATGTCTACAAGGGCAGGGTGGCAAGGGTGCTCCCCGGGATGCAGTCGGCCTTTATAAACGTAGGGCTCTCGCGCACGGCATTTCTACATGTCTCTGATATCCAGGAGACACTTGACGATGTTGACGAACAGGCCAAAGACAAGATTTCCGATAATGGCGATGATAATACCGATGATAATGCGACCGGCAGAGGCGGCAGGGGCGGCAGAGGCGGCGGCAGAGGCAAGGGCCGTTACAAGACCCTCAGGATTCAGGATTTACTAAAAGACGGTCAGGACGTAGTGGTGCAGGTTACCAAGGAGCCCATGGGCAGCAAGGGGGCCAGGGTCTCGTCGTACATCTCCCTTGCCGGAAGGTATCTTGTCTTCATGCCATCCTATGACAGGGTGGCTGTCTCAAGACGTATTCCCGGAGAGAGGGAGCGCAGACGCCTTAAGAAGATAGTGCAGGAGATGCGTCCCCAGGGATATGGTTTTATCATCAGGACGGTCTGCGAGGGGGCCTCAGCCGAGGACCTTAAGTCGGATATGGACTACCTTGTAAGGTTATGGCAGTCCATTGACGAAAAAAAGGATACGGCTCCCACGCCGTCGCTTCTGCACGAAGAGCTTGACCTCAGCCTGAGAATAGCCAGAGATAAATTCTCCTCAAGTGTCAAGAGACTGGTCCTTGATAGAGAGGATGAGTACGAGAAGGTGCGAAAATTTACAAGAGAGGTCATGCCCGCTCTTGAAAAAAGGCTGGAGCGCTATGATGGCGAGGAGGGCATTTTTGAGCGTTACGGCATTGAGATTGAGATTGACGGGGCCCTTGAGAACAAGATATGGCTGCGTTCGGGCGGTTTTCTCATAATAGACCAGATGGAGGCCCTTACTGCCATAGACGTGAACACAGGCAAATACGTTGGCAAGAAAGACTCCGAGCACACCATAGTAAAGACCAACCTTGAGGCAGTGGACGTTGTCGTAAGAAACCTCAGGCTTCGCAATATCGGCGGTATTATTGTCATTGACTTTATAGACATGGCAAAGTCCTCTGATAGAGACAAGGTCTTCAGCGCCTTGAGAGAGGCCTTGAAGTCGGACCAGGCCAGAACGAACATTCTCCGTATTTCCGACCTTGGCATAGTGGAGATGACACGTAAACGTCTTCGCAATAACCTCATTCAATCGCTCTGCAAGACATGCCCCACCTGCGAAGGCGTTGGCTTTATAAAGTCAGAGCACACTGTTATGATGGACATCTACAGGGCCCTTGAGAGAGATCTCCTCGGTAAAAGGACACCTACCCTCTACTGCAGTCCCCTTATAGCAGAGAGGCTCCGGGATACACCTGCCATATTAAAGGACCTTGAGGAGAGGTTTAATAAGAAGATTACGATTATTCCCGTGGAGAGGTTTCAGCAGGACAGGTTCGAGGTCCTCTGAGGACAGGGCCCGGATGGGGGCTGGAGGGGGTCTGGCAAGGGGTGAGAGCAGGGTTGTAGGGGGGGAGTTGGCTCTGGGCGGGGTATTTGCCTGATTGTGGTCTCTTGTTCGCGTTGCACCTTTTTTCGCGGTCTTTTTTTTATGGTAAATCACGGTATACTGGTATTGTTATGAAACCTACCTTATTTCTTCTTTTGCTTGCTCTTATACTCTCTTCTCTTACAGTTACTTCCACGGCCGAGACCTCCGCGGATGGGGGGGCCAGGGCCTTTGTCTCCAGGGAGTGCGCAGCCTGCCACAGGGTTGCGCGGCCTGAGGCGGCTCTGACGCGGAGCGCCTTTCTTGCCCAGAAGGGCCCGGACCTCTGGTACGCGGGCAGCAAGTTCAAAGAGGGTTTTCTGGCATCCTGGCTCGCTGAACCTGCCCCCATAAGGCCCCTTGAATATAATTCTCTTACAGAAAAAAACAGGGCCGAGCACCCCCGCCTCAAAGCCGCAGAGGCCCGTGCCGTGGCCTCTTACCTCATGGGACTTAAGGCCACGGATCTGGTAGCGCCCGTGGGTATTCGGCCCGGAGCGAATGTGAGGGGAAGAGTGGTCTTTTCAAAAAAATTCTCATGCTACGGCTGTCACCTCGTAGGTGTACGTGACGGCAGCGTGGGGGGGCTCTCGGGGCCGAGCCTTGAGCACACACGGGACAGGCTTAACCCTGATTGGATATACGCACTGCTAACCAACCAGCGCGCCTTTCTTCCAGTAAGCAGGATGCCCTTATACGATGGGCTTGCCTCGGACTCGGATATGAAGGCCATGGCCTCCTATGTGGCGGCCTTTGAATAAGAGGTAAAAACGCGGAGTAAGAGCTGTGAGAATAAAGGTTTTTTTACAGTCCATCCTTATAGTCCCTGTTGTATTTTTCTGCCTGACGCCTCTTCCATCAAGGGGGGCTACGGCGCGGGATAACTACGACTTTTACTGCACCCAGTGCCACGGTTTGGAGGGCAGGGGCGACGGACCTAATGCCACGGAGTCCCAACCCGTTGACCCCCGTGACCACAGGAGCGCCTATGAGATGAAAAAGCTTAATGACGATGAAATTATTGATGTCATAAAGGACGGCGGCGCGGCCACAAGTAAATCCACATTAATGCCGGCTTTTCGCCGGACATTGTCAGATAAAGAGATAGAGGAACTCAAGGACTACCTGAGAGAGCTCTGTAAGTGCCAGGGCGTTTAGACCCCTTCATGTTTTATCCGGCCTTTTTGGCGTTAAGTCAAGGGTTCTGGAGAAGGGGGCGCAGGGCGGGGCTTTACCCGGCGTATTCAGCTATGAAGACAAAAAAAGGTTGTTTTACTCTCACTCTCATTCCCCTCGTCCTCTTCTTTGCCATGCTCTGCCTGCCCTGCCGCGCCGAGGCCGGCAAGTCCGTGAGGGTTCTTGTGCTTCGCGGTCCTGAGGTCTTGAATATTGAGAGGGATTTGGAGGGCGGCGATATTATAATCCGCAGGCTCGCGGGTACTGAGAAGGTCCTTATGAACCACAAAGAGAGGGCCCTTCCGCAGACCTTCAGTCCCATGCCATCTTTCTTCTTATATCTTAACAAGAGGCCCTACAGGGGCAGGCTTGTCATCCACGCTGACCCGGCTTCCCGGGATGGTCTTCTGGTGGTGGATGAGCTGGATATAGAGGAGTATATCGCCGGGATAATCAACTATGAGATATCATCGGCATGGCCCCGTGAGGCGGTGAAGGCCCAGGCAGTGGCGGCAAGGACATATATGCTTCACCGTATGGAACGTGCCCTGCCCGGCCCTTATGATATAGAGGGTAGCACGTCCGGGCAGGTCTACCGCGGCGCGGCTGCCGAGGACGAGGCCTCCTTAAGGGCCGTGAGAGAGTGCGGCGGCGAGGTTCTTTTGTTTGACGGTAAACCGGCCCTTACGGTTTACCATTCCAACAGCGGCGGGCGCACCGATGCTGCCGGTGATATATGGACAGGGGGGGGCGGCGCGGAAGAGTATCCATACCTAAGGTCTGTGCCAAGCTCCCATGACGGCGATGCGGACCCCCGCTACAGGTGGGATTTTGCCCTATCTGCGGCCTCACTTAAGAGGGTTCTGCAGGGCGAGGGTTTTAATATTGGCAGCCCACGGAGGGTTCGGCTCGATGACCTTACCCCTGGAGGCAGGGTGCGCAGGGTGCGGATTATTGATGACCAGGGCAGGACCCTCACTATTCGAGGCGAGGAGTTTCGAAGGCTAATCGGGTATTCCATTGTAAGAAGCGCTGTATTTACCGTAAGGCGCGAAGGCGGGCTTTTTATCTTCAGGGGCCGCGGCTCGGGACACGGCGTGGGCATGTCGCAGTGGGGGGCGCGCGGCATGGCCGAGGCAGGGGCTTCCTATAGAGAGATACTCAGGCACTACTACCCCGGGGCAAGGCTTAAAAAGTTATTTTAGGTAGGGTCTCGTGGGAGCATGGTGTATATTTAAGAGGTGTTTAGCATATTGCCCCTTTGGTTTTCTTTGTCCTGCTTTCTTTTTTCCGAAG
>JBHHUW010000003.1:0-46277 GCA_046753945.1 Thermodesulfobacteriota bacterium | reverse complement strand
GCCTCAAGGCACTCGTCTAATAATGCCCCCCCGTTAAAGGAGGGTATGACTATGGAGATGCGGATTTTCTTCATATTGGCGAGGGCCAGCGGAGACCCCTGCTCATAGCCTCTGGAGCGGGGCTCTCACCGCGGATAAGCCCTTTAAAAATCCTCTCCATGTCATCGGCATCTTCGGCGATGGTCTTTACCCCGGGCAGTCCCTTTCTGAGACGGGCAAGAAGCGATCCGTCATTTACAATCATCTCAATTTTTTCGCGCAGCGCATGGGCGTTACCCGTCTCAAAGACAAAACCCGATACGCCGTCCTCTACAAGCTCGGCCATGCCGCCAAGGTCGCTCACTATTACGGGAGTTCCTGAGATATAGGCCTCATGAATGGTTAGCGGTGAGTTCTCGAACCATATGGAGGGTACGACGAGGACGTCTATGCCGGCGAGCACCTCTGGCACGTCGCGGTTATCAAAAGCGCCCATGAAACGGGTTCCGCTATTGCCGGCGTTCTCCTGGAGTTTTTTTACATAATCGGGGAACCACGTAAGGTTGCCGTATATCTTGAGCTCGGCCTTTGCCCGCTCAATACCCCTGAAAGCCTCTATAAGGACGTGTACCCCCTTGTGGGGGACAAGGCTCCCTGTGTAGCCAAAGCGAAGTTTTTTCCTGCTGCCTCTTTCCCCCTTTTTTCCGCTGAAGACTGCTGTGTCAAAACCGTAATCAGAGTAGAGTATCTTTTCTTCAGGTATGCCGAACTCTTTGAAGCGGTCTCTCAGAAACTGTGAGGGCGCTATGAAGAGGTCCACGCCCTCAGAGGCCTCAAGTATACGAAGCCGTCTTTGAACTACCGATGAGGCGAGTTCTTTAGCGGCCATGGTCTCGAAGACTCCGTTGAACCTGAGAAAGGACTTTGCCGCAAGGCCTCCCCCTGGCGAGGTCTTGCGGGACGGGGCCTTGAGCCTGCCCGTGACCTTCTCAAAGAGTTTTTTCAACCGGAAGGAATTTTTTGAGTACCTTGATACGCATCTCCCACATATCACCGGGTCTACGTCATGGCATATGGTGAGGTCCGGCCTTATTCTCTGACCCCCCAGCGGACAGGTAAGCCAGTAGTCGTGAAGGGTAAAGACAACGGGTATGGACCTTTTTCTGGCTATATCTATATAACCCATGGAATGGTTGATAAGGTGCTGAAGATGGATTACATCGGGGTTGGCCTGATCGAGGACCTCGGCGAATAATCTCTCCATTTCGGGGTTGTCGTAGGTCTCGGTAAAGCCGCTGTAGCTGCGGTTCACTATGGCCTCAAAGTAAGGCAGTTCATCGTAGACTCCCTGCCGGAGCGTGTACTGGGGGGTGCCGCGCTCTGCCTCGGTAAAAAAAAGGCTTACCTCATTGCCCTTTTTTACTAGCTCCTTGGAGAGCTTGTATGTATAGACCTCGGAGCCCGCTGTGTGGCGGGGCAGAAAGTCGTGGACAACCTCGAGTATCTTCATAATATTTTTTTCGTCTTAGCGCGGTTTTTTTATTATCCCCATGCCTTTCAGCGCCTTTACACCGTTGGAACTTTCCAGCGAGTCCAGCCTCTTGTTAAGCTCATCAATAACACCCTGAGAGCCCTCTATTGTCTTCTTCTGCCTCTCGATACGTCTGTCTTTTTTATCTACTGTATTTTTCAGGCTTCTTATGTGCCTGTCTCTTTCCTCCAGGACATTTTGGAACTCTTCCCTCTCCGAGTCCATGGTCTTTTTCATCTCATTGTGTCCAATGAGGCTGAGAAGCAGTGAGAGCCATGATAGATCAAGGTCTTTTTCCTGCCCCGATCCTCTGGCAAGCCCCTCTATCTTCTGGATGGACTCACTCTTGAACCCGCCTCTGCAGGAGGCCAGAAGGTGGCGGTACGCGGGTTCCATATTGTCATTCTCGTAATAGTTGCTGTTATAAAAGCTGTTAATCCGCCCTGCAAGCTCCGTAAGAAATTTATCTCCCGTAACATAGATGGATAGCGCCATCATGGGGAGCCAGCGCTTCAACGCCCCGTTTGGTACGGACATGGTCTGCCAGCCCCCTGCCTCCAGCGCCTCTCTTACTGCGGCCTCTTCGGGGAGGCCGTGCTCAAGGTGTTCCTGTAAGAAGGTGTGCTCTTCTCCCTTTGCGGCCTTTATGACGTCAAATAGTATACGCTCTGCCTCCAGAACGGCCCCTGTCTTGAAGGGCGCCGCTAAAAAGACATAACCCCTGCTCACCCTCTTAAGCTCCACTATAAAGGCCTCCCTTACCTCTGGCGCGACGTGTTCAAGCACATCGACGCTTATGGCTATATCAAAGGCCTCGTCTCTAAAGGGCAGGGCCGCGCCGCTGCCGCGGATGAAGCGCCCCGCAGGTGAGCATACATAGTCAAGTATGTAGATATCGTCTTTGGGCAGAAAATCAAGGAGGAGTCCCGGGCTGCCGCCTACGTCAAGAACCTTTAACGGTTTCTTGCCGTCCCTCACCGCCTCAATGGCGTCCGTTACGACCCGGTACCTCTGGTACTGGTCAAATGGCAGTTGAATCGAGTTCATCGGTTCCTTCCTTTATCTCCCAGGACGTGGCTATGGAGACAAGACCATGCTCTATTACATTACCCTCCATGACCTCGAATACAAGGGCCTTTTCCATGTGGTCAACTGGGGTGGGAGCCGCGTCGCTGTGGTCATAGCAGTAATAGGAGATATAATAAGAACCCTTGAGGAGCGGCAGGTTTTCCACCGTGCAGGTAACGCGGCCGCTGCTGCCTTCCATGAGTTCTTCAATCTCCATGGAGTCCCTGTGCCAGAGGTGATTCAGGCCTGATATATATGTGCCGTCATTCCTGAATATACCTATGCCGAAGACTGGTTTTTTTATGGTGCTCTTTACCCTGTAGGCGGCATCTATGACCACATTTTCATTGGGCCTGTAGACGTAGCGCTCCGTGCCTTCAGAGTCAAGGAGCCTGACTTTTTCTATCTGTATGGCGCCGTCGCCCCATCTTGGCGGCCCGGCCTCTTCTTCCATCCTGTTATTCAAGGCCCCGATCTTGGCCTCTCTCTGCGCGTGTACCATGTTAAGGTACCTGTCAACGACCTCATCGGCCGTGCCGTTTGCCACAAGCCTGCCCCTCTCAAGGAGCAAGACGCGGTCGCAGATGGAGCGTAGATTATATAGGCTGTGCGTGACCAGCACAAGGGTCTTTCCAGACCGCTTCAGCTCGTTTATTTTGTTAAAGCATTTTCCGCGAAAATACTCGTCACCAACGGCGATGACCTCGTCTATTAGCAGGACCTCCGGGTCCATGGCTATCATGATGGAGAACGTAAGGCGCATCTTCATGCCCGATGAGTATGTCTTTACGGGCATGTCAATAAAATCCCATAACTCGGCAAAGTCTACAATCTCGGTAAATTTTTCCTCGGCCTCCTCCTTTGAGAGCCCCAGCAGAGAGCAGTTCATGAATAGATTGGCCCTTCCCGTAAAGTCCACCTTGAAACCCGCGCCAAGCTGAAGCACTGAGGTGACCTTGCCATTGACGGTTACTCTGCCCGTTGTGGGCTGGCTTAGCCTTGAGAGAAGCCGCAGCAGTGTGCTCTTGCCCGCGCCGTTATGGCCGATGATGCCGCAGGTAGTGCCCTTTGTTACCTCGAAGTTGAGATCCTTCAGGGCCCACATGTCCCTGTGTCGTTTCCTGCCGCGGGGAAATATCATCTCGGCAAGCCTCTGCGAGGGTTTGCTGAATATCTCGTATTTTTTTCCGAGGTTCTCGGCCTTTATCGCTATCATAGCCTAAAGAAGGTCCACGAGTTTCATGTGGTTTTTAGTGAAAAATCTGTATCCCAATACGAATATGGCTATGGAGAATACTACGAAGTAGAGAAATTCCACGCCCGGGAGACGGTCATTAAGAAGGATGTCCCTGTAGGCCGTCACCAGAGATGTCATGGGGTTAATGTATATAAATATCCTCACCTTCTCAGGAACGATTGTAAGGGGATAGAATACAGGCGTGAGGTACATCCACATCCTTATAAGCGGTCTCATAAGGGGGTTTACATCCCTGAAAAATACATTCAGCGCCGATAGCAGGAGGGCAAAGCCCATGGTAAAGAGAAACTGGAAGAAAATAATAATGATAAGCAGTGGAATGAGATAACCAAGGGTCCCTGTAATGGCTAACCTGAAGATAAGGAGTATGACTATGCCTATAAGCTCACTTATGAGCGCTGAGATGACCAGCGATGTGTGGAGCGTCTTTAGCGGGAATACCACGTTCCTTACGAGGTTGGCGTTCTTCGTCAACGTGCTTACGGAGGTGGTTATGGATTCCTGAAAGGCTATCCACGGGAGCATGCCGCAGAAGAGGTAGAGCGAGTAGTTCTGGATGCTCTCGGCCTTGGTGAACCTAACGCCCAGTATGACGGAGAAGACCAGTGTATAAATAATGAGCAGGAGTATGGGGTTGATAACGGACCAGTACAGACCCAGTGTAGAGCCCACATAGCGCGCCTTGAGGTCGCTCTTTACGAACTCGGCTACAAGGTCCTTGAACTCAACGGAGCGCTTAAGGCTTTTTCCCAGGGCCAATACCATTAGTCTTTTTCCTTTTTGTGCCGGAGGATAGCGGCGATTTTTTTCTCTGCCAGTTGTTTTTCAGCCTCTGTGGCGCCTTTACCTGAGAGTATGCTTTGAAAGGTCCGAAGGGCATCATCTGGCCGGCCCCCGGCCATGAGGCTCTGGCCCAGCCTGTAGGCGGCGGTAAAGCTTCCCGGGGCAGACTCCAGCGCCTCTCTGTATCTCTCCTCGGCCCTTTTCCACTCTTTCTTGAATCTGTAAGAGTCGCCAAGGAGAACAAGGGCTCCGCTGCTGCCCGGGCGGGCGCGAAGTGCCTTTTCGGCCTCGGCCATTGCCTTCCCTGCCTTTCCTGTGGCGAGGTAACTGCGCCCCAGCCCGATGCGCGCCCACTCGTGCTTTGGCCGGGCCCGCAGGACGCGGCTGTAGCCGGCCATTGCCTTATCATATTCACTTCGGCCTCTGTATATATCTGCCATGGTCATATTAAGCCTGGGGTCCCCGGGGGTCAGCGTCAGCCCTTCTCTGAGAAGTCCCTCTGCCTTTTCTATTTTTTTTGCCTTGATATAGTACCTTGCAAGGAGGTTTCTCGCCTCGCTTCCGGCGGGGTATGCCTTAAGGGCGGCGCGGAACTCTTCTACCGCCTTATCACTCTCACCGTTCCTATCATATACTCTGCCAAGTGCCAGACGCACGTCATAGTCGCCGGGGTATTTTTCCTTTTCCTCTAAGAAAAAGGAGATATCGTCAAAGCGCGCCATCTCTGCTATGGCATCAACGGGAAGGCCCGTTCCGGGAATTTTTCCGGGGACTATGCGCCCGGCCCCGGCAGCCCTCTCCTTAAAGGACATGAGCGCGGCCCCGCCCCACCCGGCCTTGTCAATTTGTCTCCACCTGTTCATCTCTCCCGTGGTAAGGTTAAACCTCGGGCCCCCTGATGTGACGAATGCGATTATTAAATCACGTCCCCAATATTTTTTCAAACCTGCCATGTAGGTAAACCACCTTCTATCAAACATATTGTTCTTGGGGTCTATGTAGCGGGAAAAGAGTTTTTCCAGGCTCCCTGTGCCCGTATCGTAAACATATACCTCAAAGAGCGCGCCGTCTCCAAGCTCCCGGTGCCAGACCAGAGGGGACTGGCCTATGGAGAACCTCAGAGCGGAGTCCGGGGGCACATGGACGGAAAATGCCGTGTATACCTTGGACCAGCGCCTCCCGGGAATCTGCAGTATGGCGTCCTTCAAGAGCCAGGCGTTTCTGGTAATCTGGTTGGCCCTGAAAGGGGGTATACCACGGCCGTTGCCCAGTATTACCCCGCTCCTGGCCTCAGGAAGTTCTTTGACGAAGTCATAGTATAGGGCCTCATTGCCGCTACCCTCATTAAGGGCCGCACTTGCCTCATCATTGACGGGAATAATATCTTCCTTTACCGCACCTCTTTTCAGAACATATGTGTCCCCTCCCGTCTCTGCCATGGGGTAGGTCTCGTCAATGCGGTAGTTCTTTGTAATGTACCGGTGTATGCGGGGCATATGAGTACTCAGCGTCTCTTCGTCAAAGCTCATATCAGAGTAGATGATATACTTTAGCTCTTTACTCTCAATGGTCTCGATTACCTCTGCCTCGTCCATGGCCCCGGGCATTATGAGGGGATAGGGCACGGCGCTCTTTCTCCCCGTTAGAAAATAGTACATGGCCCCTGTGGGCACTACAAGTACGGGTTCCTCTGGAGTGGTATTCGCTTTAATATGACTTGTTATTGCCCTTATTACGGCTGTGCTCTTGGTCTCCGCCTGTATGCTGTAGGCTCTCGGTATTTGAAGGGCCCTCTTCTCTTCTCCCGGTGGGGGATAGACAAGGGGCATGTATGTGGAGAAGAGGCATATGATGGCGAAGAGGCCTGTAAGTCCAAAGGCTGCGCCTCTTGAGACAGAGAGGGTGCGGCCCGAGAGCGGCAGCCTCTCTGTTAGAAGGGCCCCTGTAACCAGAATGGTGGGAAGGATAAAGACGAGGTGGTGGATATCGCTCCTTGGGAAGACGCCTAAAAAGATAAAGAAGGAGGTAAGCGCAAGGGTTGCCGGTTTCCACGGCACGCTCTTGCTGCGGAGTATGCAGAGGAGAGTGTAGATGCCGGCCACGACTATGATGATAGGCGGTAGAAGATAGATAATGCCCACAAGGGCCTTTATCCAGGTCTCACCTGTGATGCCTTCTTTCAGTATCCATATGGCCAGGTCTCTAAAGGGTATGAAGTCATTTAGCTCGTTGTAGTAAAAAAACGGGTCTGCTCTTGAGAGCAGTGGATATGGTTTGTAGTAGGCGTTTGCCGCCTCCTGGAAGAGGGAGATAAAGGTATATTGGGTCATCTGGGCCAAAGCCCCCATGGAGTAGAAGTAGAGTATTGTCAATAGTATTGGGACTGCGAATGAGATGGAAAAAACAAGGACAGGTCTAAGTTCTTTTTTAGAGATTAACCTGGCGAGCAGTACAAAACCAATTGCCGCGGCTATAAAGACCCCAAAATTCTGCTTAAAGAGCAGGGCAAGGCCTGCGCCGGCTCCAGATATGAGAAGCGCGGTGAGCGAAGATGACCCGAGGTACCTTAAGAAAAAGAGCAGGCAGATGAGGACGAAGGTTATGGACATCTGCGAGTACCCCGGCCACCTGTAGGCCGGCAGGGCTATGGAGATAAAAAAGAGGGTAATAAAGAGGGCGGTTCTTTTTTTTATGAAATGTGTGGATATGTAGTAGAGGAGTACACCGGTTGCGGCCAGTGTGGCCCATGCCAGTACCCTGCCAACGAGGACAGAGTACCCAAGGATTAAAAAAAACAGCGCCTGCAGGTAATAGACGCCGGGCATGATTCCCGTTACTATGTCTCTATAGAGGACATCACCCTTTGTGAGCCTCTCGGCCACGTACAGGAGGGCGCCTTCATCAAGCATGGATATGTCATTAAAAGCAAGGGGCAGGTAGAGGGCTGTGGCAATGATAAAGACGGCAATGCCCGTACCGCATGAAGAAAGGGCCTTGAAGGCGTTTTTCATCGAGCCTCTTTTCGCACCTTCATTATCATGTAGTCTTTCTTGAAGGGAAAGATGTCATAGAGGCCCCAGAGGAGCCTCGCCATGGTTCCGGGTCTGCGGCCAAGCTTGGCCTGCACGGCCTCCCAGTCGCTTTTTTGTCCTGACTGTTCAAATTTGAGTATTATAAAACCATTACTCCTCAAGATATCGCGAAAGGCCCTCTTTGTAAAATATGAGATATGGCCAGTAAGGATGCTTCCCTGGTTAATAGCCCCGTATCTCTCTCTTGTAGAGCATTCCACCCCCGGGGGCTGGAAGCCGAATAAGAGAAGGAGGGTGTTCATCATGGAGTCAAGGCGGGGGATATCGATAATGGCCGTGCCGTCATCTCTCAAGACGCGGTATATTTCCGAGAGCAGGTAGTCAGTGTCGTGAACGTGCTCCAGGGTCTCCATGCAGGTAACGAGGTGAAAGGTCTTATCTTCGTAGGGAAGGGGTTTTCCGCTGTTAAGGTCACAGTCAATGGCGTCTACGCCTTTTTTTTTCGCCTCTCCGGTATGTACAAAGTCCACTCCCTTTACGGTCTTTGCCTTGATACGTCGGGCTACGAGCATGGTGGCGCTTCCTGTTGAGCAGCCTATATCCAGATACTCAGGGTTGCGTGTTGTTAAGGGGAGAAGGCTCAGCACCTTCTCTACTCTCTCGTCTACATAGTCCGGGACAAAGTCATCCCATATCCTTTTGTTAGTCTCGGAGAGGCTCATATTTTTACGTATGCCAATGAGAGGGTTAGGACCCTGCGTCGGCCTTTCCGGCGCCATGGACGCAAAGGGCTCATGGGTCTCTTTATACTATGCGCTTTGAGATGGTTGTCCCTCCCGCAGCGGTCACGGGCCCGTGATGCCCCCCGGTCCGGGCATTGCCTTTAAAAAAAACCCGGCAGGGTACAAACATAATATAAGAGGTAGGCTCATCTTGGCAAGGGAAAAAAGATATTAACCTCACGGCAAAGCCCCCTATACTATTGTAACTTCTTGACAAGGTGCCGTTAGAGGGCATACAATACTTTTTAGACTCTGCTTTCCTTGCAGGACATTTTGGTTCTAGCGTAACGAGTAAGGGTGATATCTAAAAAAGCATGGACTCATACAGCGATATAATAAAGAAGAGGGCTCTTGCCGGCGTCATGATCTTAAATGCCTGTAAAGAGCTCATATACGTTAATGAAGAGGCTAAAAAAATTCTTCAGAAATTAATGGAGGTAGATGAGGCTGACAATTCCCGCAGTGAGGGTTCCTTTGTATGCGTTCCTGAGGATATACTCTCTATCTGCGACGAGTTGATGACCCATGTTGAGAACCAGAAGGTGGAGTGCAAGGAGGATAAGCAGCACTTTATTTATAAGAATATCGTAAATAATGAAGAAGATTACTTTCTGCGAGCCATTCCCATACACAGGATATCCGGGGTGGAAGCCGCTCCTCATATAATGGTTACCGTAGAGAGGTTCTCAACAAGGCTTACGGCGGACATTAAGAAGGTAGGCACAAGGTTCGAACTTACGAAGAGAGAGACGCAGGTCTTGAAAGGGGTGGCAAGAGGTATGTCCAACAGGGATGTATCCAGGGTTCTCTTCATAAGTGAGCATACGGTGAAGGACCACGTGCGGAATATCATGCACAAGATGGGTGTTAATAACCGTTCTCATCTCATCTGCAGGATTTTTGAGTCTAATCAGTAGTCTGCTACACACTTTTATCTCTATATTAAGGTCTGGTCTTGGTCTTGAATCCCCTTCACTGTTTTTTTAAGTGGGCGAGGGGAAAACCCGTATATGGGAGGTTGACAATGCGGGGCAAAATGGTTTAATCTAAGAGGGTTGCCGCACCGGAGAAGGGTCTTTATCTTAAGGCTTTCCGGTGTAAACTCTGCGCAGTTAAAGGGCTCTTGAGAGGGCCTTTCGGTTTAAGACACTCGTCGCGCCGATACACTCGATAATCCATGTAACCGGCGTCCCACACCTCACATAGGCCGCAAACAAGAAATCACTTCATGCTTAATAGCGCTGAGACCAGGGGAAATCTAAAGAGGGCTGTCATACTTGCCGGTGAGGAGAACGTGCTCCTTACACCGCTGGTAAAACACATGTCCATCCTGAACCTGCCTGTCTTTAACAGGCCCATTATAGAGCACACCATGCAATGCCTTGCCCATAACGGCATCACCAGCGTAATTATAGTGGGCAGGAAAGGCGGCGGCGTGGAGATACCGGCAGAGACCTTTGGTGATAAAGGCCCGCCCTTAAAGATAGAATACTTTGAGCCCGACGTGCCCTGCGGCACGGCCGGTGTCTTGCGGGAACTGCAGTTTTTTTTAGGGGATGAGGATTTTCTTGTCCTGCAGGGCAATACCTTTGTCGAGTACAGCGCCGTAGAGGAACTTGTAAGGTTTCATCTCAGCAGAGGCTCGGCCCTTACCATCGGCGTCTCGCGCCTTAACAGCGGCTCTCTTGAGACCCTTACCGCCGGAAAAGACGGTCTCGTGGAGGATATCACCATCATACACGCATCAAGGGACAGAAGGGCTGCCGTAAAGTCAGAGGGTATCTATGTTGTAAATACCAGGGCGCTCTCTCTCGTAGAGGGTGAGGGGTATTTTGATATTAAGGAACAACTCGTCCCGGCCATGAAGAAGGCCGCACTGCCTGTTTATATGCATAGGCTCGATGGTTTAATAAGGACTATAGAGAGCGTTGACGATTATTATAACTTCCACAGGTCGCGTATTCTCGAGGGACACGTGCCCAGTGGGTTCAAGGAGGTGGGCGCCAATGTATGGGTTGGTAGAGACGTGGCCATATCTCCTCGGTCATACCTCCTTGGCCCTGCAGTGATAGGTGATAATTGTGTGGTGAGGGACCATGCACAGGTAATAGGGCCTGTAATACTGGGAAGCGATTGCTTCATTGACGAGGGAGCCATCGTGCGCGAGAGTATCCTCTGGAAGAGTACTGAGGTGCGCGGCGGGGCAAGCCTCTTTTACTGTGTGGCCGCCTCTAATACAGATATAAAGGCAGGCCAGTCATATAACAACAAGACCCTTGTGGGCGACATCACGCACGGGGATGCTAACATAGTTACCTCAAGGGACAGGACGGAGAGCGTAAGCGGCGTTACCATGGCCAGGATGGAGGCCGTGAGGTCAAGGGCCTACCTCATGACCAAGAGGGTGATGGACCTGCTTCTCTCCACTACGGCCCTTCTGCTCTTATCGCCTCTCATGTTGGCTATTGCCATTATCATCAAGCTGGATTCGCCTGGTGCGATCCTCTACCGGCAGAAAAGATGCGGTAAGGGCGGGCGGGAGTTCTGCATGTTCAAGTTCAGGACCATGATAAAGGACGCCCATAAACTGCAGAAAAAATACATGGAGAGCAAGAACGTGGACGGCCCGGTCTTTAAACTGGATGAGGACCCCAGGATTACGCGCATAGGCGGTTTTTTGAGAAAGACAAGCCTTGATGAACTGCCCCAGCTCATGAACGTCATAAGGGGTGATATGAGCCTGGTGGGTCCAAGGCCCCTTGTAATGGGCGAGATGAAGTTCAGCCAGAGCTGGCGGGATATAAGGCTCAAGGTAAAGCCCGGGGTGACGGGACTCTGGCAGGTGGAGGGAAGAAACACCCCGTATTTTCATGACTGGATACGCTACGACGTAGCTTATGTGAAGGAGCAGTCCCTCACCGGCGACCTGAAGATAATTTTGAAGACCATCAAGGTTGTGCTGAAAAAAATAGGCGCCAGGTGATTTGATGATTTTAAATGTAAGCGTCTAAATAACCCCATCTCTTAAGGGTCAAGGATGTTAAAAGTACCCCGGTCAATGTTCATTACAGTAGCGCCTTAAGATCAGCCGTTGTCTTTGCCCGCGGTAAGTTTTCAAATAGATATCTTAGATATTGGCAAGGCTCCAGGCTTTTTGCCATGGCCCTCTCCATAAGGCTGTAGATAGCAGCGTTTGCCCTGGCCCTAAGCCCCCCCTCCCCATTGTCAAGACAGAAAAGAGGGTTGTACTTGGTGTAGAGGAGCCTGCCCTGGTTTAGTTGCTGAAGTTGCCTTAAGTCTTCCTTTCCTCGGTTGATAGCCCAAGAGCCTTTACAGCCACCCTTATACAGAACTCCTGACCAGGCCTCTATGACGATATCCCACAGCAGATAGAGATACTTCTTATGATACTGCAAGGGTTTGCTCGTCCACAGCTTCGGATATTCAGCGCTAAGCCACATAAGCCCCATAAGGCGTTGGCCATCTTTTCAAAACACCCTGGATGAGGTCATAGCTTAGCATAGGGGGTGGAGAGGATGTGAGGCTTAATTTATTAAGGAGTGAGAAGACTAATACATGTCCACGGAGTGATGGACTGAAGGAACTTTAAAGAGTGCCGTCTTAAGAGAGCTTGGGGCATTATTGGACCTCAAGGATTAACGGGTCGTCCCAGAGCTTTAAGCTCAGGTCGCCGCCGCCGTACCTGAAGGTCTTACTTCTAAAGGTTGCAGAGTTTGTAACCCTTAAAATAGAGTTAGGAAGCGTAAGGGTCCCCGTTGCTCCCTGGTCAGACCACATTATGTAGGTTGCGGCGTTCTGCCGCATCACCTTAAAACAGTTTACGCCTGCTCCGATATTCAGAATCTCTATCGTGTCATAGCCGTCAATCTTCGAGACGAGGAGTTTGTAGGTATAGAAGGCCTGTTTTTTCCTGTTAAACTCATCAATGAGACTGAGAAACAGAAATTTGTCAGGCCAGCCCTCTGTCACGTGAAGCGAACTCCAGAAGGTCTTTTCAATACCGGAGGTGGCGGAGAAGAGATATCTCTTAACCACTTCTCTCGCATGAATGTCCTCACGATAATTGTACAGAGGCCCTGCGTTTTCAAGGCTCCATACAGGCTTCACGTACCCGTAAGTTGCCATTGTGCTTTTAAGCCAGTTCATGGCCGGTGTAATAGTGGAGGCCGTACTTGAGTAAAGATGAATGTCCAGGATATCAAATGAGTTCTGGCCGTATTTGAGAAGATTGTTAGCCTTTCGGAGGTTCTTCTGGTAAATCGGGCTATTAACTAACTGACTCTGGCTCACCAGGATACTTCCTCCGGTGCCGTCATCTCTCTCAAAGTAGCCACCCGGGTCAAAGCCCTCTCCAACGGCAAAGGCTGTGGCTCCTGTAACGGCCCCGGCTATAACAGTGGCCGTAGGGTCGGCTTTTTTAATCTCCTGGTAGCTGATATCAAGGAAGTTGAGATAATTCTCGGTGGTGTCTTTCCACTGCCACTGCCACTCGCCCTCTATCTGCCAGTATTTAACTGGGAAGACGAGGCCGGGCATGTCGTTAACGCCGTCACCGTCGTATCTCTCAACAACTGCATTTATGAAGGCCTTCCATGCCTCTATATCACTGGGGAAACCGCTATTCGCGGTTAAGGGGTCCTTGGGATCATACCCGGTCTGGGCCACCAGATTACCCCCCCACATGTTTATGTCACGCATCGTGGCCACGATTGAACGCACATTTCCTTCCTGATGCTTCAAAATGGCCTGGTCGGTGGTAGTGAAGTTATATGTCCCCTTTTGCGGCTCAATTGAGTCCCAGGTTATGGCGGCGATTCTGACTTGGTGTACACCCAGTCCCTTGACCGAATTTAAGTCACGGGCAACGTTGTGGAGTCCAAAAGGGTAGTTGGCCGCGAAAGAGATAGAAG
Organism: Thermodesulfobacteriota bacterium; assembly: GCA_046753945.1. Lineage (GTDB taxonomy): Bacteria > Desulfobacterota > GWC2-55-46 > GWC2-55-46 > JADFVP01 > JAJRZX01. The sequence continues at coordinate 32,913 of JBHHUW010000003.1, read as the reverse complement.
AAGAAACAAATAATAGCAAAAGCACTGTAATCGCAGTCAAAATTTTCATGATGAGGTTATCCTTTCTTATGATGGTCCGGCTTATGGATGATGTGTTTTTTTGGGGAAACTGAGAGAACATTTTAAAAAAAAATGCACTCTTTTTGATGGGAACACTGAGGGCTTCTTGATTATTGCGGTCTGTAACGATTCTTGATTGGTCTTTAGTGGTTCTCTTAAAGAGCTCCGGCGGTCCTCTCTGTAAGTCTTGCCGCGATGCACGGCAATCAACTCCTGCGCAGACCGCACCCCTTACAAGTTTTGCCGTTAAAGGGCAAGGTTATTTTAAACATATAATAATATTTATAAAGATAAAGAAGATATGAGTAAAGTCACATCTTTTGCCGAAGATCTATCAAATAAGTTTTTTTGTTTTTTAGTATACCCGGCACGGGTGTTGCATTAAATAAACATAGTACAGATACGACACCAAGAGATACTTAAAAGTTCTGGATGGCAGATTAAGCGGCGTATCATGAATAGTTCCTCCAGGAGCCACTCATACCCCTTTAAAAAAGGAGATGCGCTGTGAGTAATAATACCGTAGTAGAGTTTGACAAGTCAGAAGAAGTTAAGGATGTCTTGACCGGGGTGTTGCGTGAAGGCGTCATGCGTTTACTATCTGTAGGCATCTAAATTCCACATACCACCATCTTTCACTGTATGTAGGGATATGTCGTGCTTGTCCCTTACTACTACACTACAGACAGGGAGGCAGTAGATGGGCATCAATACAGCAAGGTTTACAAGAGAGGAGAAGGCATCTTACCGGCAGAAGCATGTGGCGGCATGGCATACCAGCGGATTAAGCCAGGCGCTCTCCGCTTTGTTAGCTTTGCGTTAAGAGTCTGGCATAAGAGTCTTCTCCACCTGGATATGTTTTGGAGAGCGGACTTCGCATAGAAGCAGGAGAAGGTTTTAGCCACTGCACACTAGGGAAAAAGGAGGGACACTTCCCCTGTTTATTGTGGAGTTTACAGCTTACGTTCTTCGATTAATCCCTCCTTTCGGGGGATTTATTTCCATTACAATTTAAATTATTCTAAATAGTCAAGTAAATCTGATGGCGGCTTACTTTGGGGGATGAAGATTGGTATTGTAAAGTATGTTTTGTAAATTAAGCAAGGGATATAACCCTCAAGGCTTTGTGAGGTCCTAAAACTACGAGGCAGGAGGCTCTTCGGGAAGATGTGGCGCAAGTATTCGTCTGCCGTCGAATGCCTTCTTACAGGCCTTGAGAATTGCCGGAAGAGGTGGCTCGGCGTGGGGATGATGAAAGAGGTTAGTGAGGTACTCAACAGGGTTAGGGCGGAAAAGGAACTGCTGGCGGCATAAAAGGGACTATATAAACCCGTGAAGTGAACCCTTTGATCTTAATATAAAAATATTGACAGAACCCTTTGTGGATGTTACTTATTGTAGGTTGATTACGGCCTGGTCTCCTATGAGGCGGGATCTGTCAGTGAAGTAGAGCGGCGGTTTAGCGAATGATGTTCGTAATCTCAAGGGCGAAGGTGAACAAGGCTACCGTACTGGCCGGCGGGCAGAGCAATCGCCTGACCCCGTAGCTCATTTAACGTCTTGAAGAGCGCGATTCAAGGCCGCTGGTGATGGACGGGATGAAGTTCAGCCCCGGCTGGCTCAATACTATGCTGAAGGTAGGGCCCGGTCTTACCGGCATGCGGCAGATACAGGGCATGGGCGCATCCTCGTTTCACGATTGGGTCTGCTGCGACGTAATCTGCGCCAGAAACCACCCCCTCTGGCTCGATTTCAAGACCTTCCTTATGACTATCCCGTGGGTGCTTAAAAGACGGGCGCTTATTGATGAGTTTTGCGTTTTGTGATATTATTAATGCCGTGATTGGCCAATAATCTGGAAAATTCCAGTAGCTCGTCGCCGGGATTATTAGCATCGGTTGGACAAAGCGTTTGCCAAAAATCATCTTGTGTATTCTTGAAAGAATATGGTCTGTGTCTTACTTGTCACCGGGCATCCTCGGGGGCACTCTCCAGGCTTACAAGGCTGTATGCGAGTTCAGCAGAACTGGCTCATAAAAAGACGAACTTTTTATCTGCGAACCTGAAAAACTATTGGACTTTATGAAAAAGACCCTCTCAGACGGAGCCATGAAAACAAAATATTTGCCAGCCTTGATCCTGGTAATGCTTCTTGTTGTACAGGGATGCGCTATCGGAAACCACGAGCATGGTGTTATCGATGCCGGAGAGAATGTAGATTCCCGCGCCTTTGAAGGAGCTGCGAGGGTTTCTGAGTTTATCATAGGCCCCGGTGACAAACTGGAGATAATGGTCTATCGTAACGACGATCTTAAGAGAACGGTGGTGGTAAGTCCCGGAGGACGGATAAGCTTTCCTTTGATAGGTGACATACAGGCTGCCGGTGTAAGCATCTATGAACTGAGAGATAATATTACCGGCCGCCTCGCCCGATATATAAGAGATCCGCAGGTAACCATAGGGTTTCTCTCCACGCAGAGCCAGAAGGTGACCATTCTTGGCGAGGTTAGAAGACCCGGTTTTTTCCAGGCTGACGGTGTAATGACCGTACTTGACGTCATCTCAAATGCAGGGGGGTTTACGCTTGACGCCAAACAGCGCAGTGTGTTGCTTATCCGGGGCGGGATGAAAGACCCCACGCTCAAGAAGTTGGATCTTGAAAGCGCCTTGTCGGATGGAGACCTCAAGGACAACTTTTTACTTCAGCGCGGCGATATAGTTTATGTCCCAAGGACATTCATTGCCAATGTCGATAGGTTTTTCGGGCACCTTTCCACAATCATATCGCCCATTGTCTCCATGGAGTCCGGTTATTTTATCGGGCAGAGGATCGAATCCGGGAGTAGCACAAGTGTTACAGTGCCCTCCCGTTGAGCTTAAAAGGCGTAGGTTCTTGAGAATTTGTGCCGCCTAACCAGGCGCAATTTTTAGTAACATTCAATCTATAGGAACGTTTTTGGAAGACCAATTATCAAAAAGAGAAGTTATTTTTAATATATTATATACGATTTTCAAAAGAAAGTTTTTGATAATTGCTATATTTGTCATTACTTATTTTGCCTTTTTGTTTGGGACATTTTTGGTTTCACCCGTATGGAAAGCCACGGCGCTTGTCTTGATGGAGCCAAATCCAAGACAGCAGATAGTCCTTTTTGATGAGATGGCAAAACCTTCCGGCGAGATCCATACGGTGCATCCTGCACAGAATCTTGTGGATATCCTGACAAGCAGGTCGATGTCTGAGGAGATAGTCAAGGAGTTTCAGCTCGATAAACGTCTGAAGGAGAAAAGAAAGCACCCCAAGTCACTTAGGGACAGGATCAAAGGGGTGATGGCTAACGTGACGATCGGTTACCCTATGGACTTTATCGTCTGGCTTGGAATACTCTCTCCTGGAGAGAAGAATTTTCTTGCTGAGGCGATAGATGATTTTCAGAATGATGCACTGGATGTAGCGGTTGAGGAGGATACCTCGATAATAAACATTTCCATATGGGGCGAGACGCCTCAGCTTTCTATGGACATTGCAAACCGTTTGGCTGAGAAGCTGCAGATCAAGACACTTAACCTTACGAAGCAGGAAGCTACAAAGGCATATGACTTTATCAATAGCCAGGCTGCAAAGGCTAAGGAGAATCTCGACAGGGCAGAAGCAAACCTGAGGAAGTTCAGGGAAGAGAATTTGTTGGTAAGTATTGATGAGCAAATCAAGTTTGACATAGAGAGGGTGGCGGACCTGCAGTCCAATCTCTCCGCCACAAGGATAACGAGAAAGGAGACGGAGGAGAGAATTAAAGAGGTTAAAAGACAGATAGACAATCAGAAGGAGGTGGAGACCGCCTCCAGCTTGATTGTCATGAATCCTCTGGCCAATGAACTTAAGACCGATATCAAAGACCAAGAGCTAAAACTCGCGGCCCTTTTGGCGGAAAAGACTGAGGAGCACCCGGAAGTTGTAACGTTAAAGAACCAGATAGCAGCCGCGACGAAGCGTCTGAAGCAAGAGGCAGAGTTGACGCTTCAAAACAAGAAGGAGGAGAGAAATCCCATATATATGGACCTTGCGAGCAGGCTCGTCAGTCTTGAGATAGATGACTTCGCCTTGAATGCCAAGGAAGAGGGAATAAATCATGTTGTCTCCGGTCTGAACAGGATGCTTGCAGATTATCCGATGCGAGAGGTCGAACTGGGTAATTTAACCAGGGACTTGGAGGTACACGAGGGCATATACGGGAATCTCAAAAAAAAGATTGAAGAGCTAAGGGTGCTTAAGAATACGGTCATAAATGAGAAGGGGGTCCAGATAATTGATTCGGCATTTTTATTTGATGATGCCGACCAGAGCTGGCCTCTTTGGATTCTAAACATCATTGTAGGTATGATACTTTCAAGTGCCTGGGCTCTGGGGCTCGCGTTTTTCCTGGAGTATTGGAATGAATCATTCAGGACCGCCGATGAGTTAGAGAACAAAACCGGCAGCAACGTCTTTGGCCATATCCCTTACGCAACGGATGACGAGCGTTGCATAGTGAGATTTCTTAAGACGGCCGCGACTATGGAACGATTCGATGATTCGGTGAACAGGGTTGCAAGGGGCCTCCTGGCCTATTCTGAAGCAGAGAAATCAAAGGTCTTTCTGGTGACCGGGGTTAAACCTAACTGCGGCACGAGCACAGTTGCGCAAAAGGTGGCAGAGAAGGCAGCCAGGTTTAACAAGAAGGTGATGCTGATAGAAGCAGACTTTAACAAACCGACGCTTGCCGAAAGGGTGGGGGTTCACGATGGCTATGGGCTGGCCGAGTTACTTGGCGGGATGAAGGCCGAGGATGTCGTCATGGAATACAATCAGAACCTGCATCTTCTTATCTCCGGTAAGAAGAGCAACACAGATGAGTACATTCTGTTGAATGATAGGATGCGGCAGTTTTTGAATGATATCAGGACTGAATTCGACCTGGTGATAATAGACGCGCCTGTAGCGTCGTCGCAGGACACAATATCACTCTCTGCCGCAGTGGACCGGGTTGTTGTTACAGTTGAATTCGAGAGAGATAGTATCGATGACCTTAAAAGACCTTTGAGAAAGTTCGAGAACGCAGGGGCCACGATGGCCGGATTCGTTTTAAATAAGGTAAGGGATCCTATACCATGCCAGGTTAAAGAGCAGTTCAGGATATAGGGAAAAGATGAAGGGATTATCTAAGCAGGGGATAGTGAAGGCCGCCGGAGTCAACTCCATTGCGAGGCTCCTTGTAAGCGTGCTGGGGTTTGCCCAGTTGATAGTTTTAGCAAAGATATTCGGCCTTGGAACAGAGATCGATGCGCTGCTTATCGCCCAGACCCTGCCGCTACTTTTTGTGATAATGGGTGAGACCGTTCTCTCATGGTCGTTCTTGCCGATTTTTGTGGAACAGATGGAAAAGAGGGGCGAGGAAGATGCATGGAATTTCGCAAACAAGTTTTTTACGATTCTGACGCTACTGCTCTTCTGTCTCACCGTGCTTGTTTTCGTCTTTGCCGCCCAGATTACATATTTGCTGGCGCCAGGCATGTCACCGGAGGGCAGAGTCCTTGCAACGCTTATGTTGCGTATTATGTCGCCTGTTATTCTGCTGAGCGCGTCTGCTTCTCTACCCGCGACTATATTTAATTCCTACCAAAACTTCACAGTGCCGGCCCTGGTTTCTCTTGTATTCGGGTCGAGTGTATTAGTCTTTATCTTGGCGCTATCTGATGGGCTGGGAATCATCTCCGCCGCTATCGGCGTGCTTGCAGGCCTATTGCTGCAGTGCATCATTCTACATGCTATCCTATACAGGAACAATAGGCGCTTTAGCTTTTCAATCGACCTTAAGGATAAGAGCGTTCGAAAGACCGCCAAGCTTATGGGCCCGCGCTTCATGGGGCTTTCGCTAAACAGGTTCGATGTGATGGTCGACAGGTTGTTCGCCTCGACAATCGGTATGGGCTATATATCCGCCCTTGCGTATGCGGACAAGCTGGTCATGTTGTTTTGCGGGCTTTTACCACTGGCTTTGGGCAAATCGATGATGCCGATTATGTCGAGGCTAAGCGCAACCGGTAATTTTGCAGAGATAAAGAGGCTCTTCAATAAGTCGATGGGGATGCTGGCCTTCTTCTTCTTACCCGTTACCGGAGGACTGATTGTTCTGTGTGAACCGATTGTGGATATCTTGTTTAAGAGGGGCGCATTCGATGACAATGCCTCGGCCATTACAAGCACGGCCATTATCTTTTATTCCATTGGGCTTATGGCCTTCTCATTTAATATTTTGATCAACGGGGTCTTTTACAGTATGCAGGACACCTTAACACCTATCAAGGCTAACGTGCTGGGCTCGGTGCTCAACATTATTCTGGACATCTTACTGATAAGGGTTTTTTCTTATGCAGGTCTTGCACTGGCAACATCCATAATCGCCTTTGTAAAAAGCCTGGTTCTGCACCGGTTGCTCACTAAAAAGATAGGATCATTAGGTGCACGGCACTTACTCAATACACTCATGAGGGTCGGTACAGGCACCTTGGTGATGGTGGCGGTTATGTGGGGCGTGAAGGATTACACAGCCCTTGCTTTCTCACAATTTCCGGCCTACGGACAGCTCTTTGGCCTTGTCTTGTTAATCTTCATCGGACTGGTTACATACTTGTTTTCATGTAAGGTGCTAAGGGTGCAGGAGTTAAGTGATATTGCCGGTATGTTAAGGCTGCGTTTTCAAAGGATATAATGCAAGTGGAGCTGCTATGGCCAAAAAAATAAAAAAGGTAATGATTATAGGGCTTGATGGCGCCAGCTTTACCGTTTTAAGGCCGTGGATGGATGAGGGGTTGCTGCCAAACCTCAAGAGGCTGGCAGATGATGGCGTAACTGGGGAGTTGCAGTCAACGATTCCACCTGTAACCGGGCCGGCATGGACAACATTCATGACCGGTAAGCTGCCGGGTAAGCACGGGGTGTACGATTTTGTAAGGCCTGACCCCGGAGGTGAAGGCATGAAGATCGTAAGCTACGATACTATCGCCTCCGAAACAGTTTTCTCTCTTCTCACCAGGCACGATAAAAAAATATGTGCCGTAAACCTGCCGCTAACCTATCCCGTTCCCGATGTAAACGGCTACATGATATCAGGCATGCTCACGCCAAAGAGTGTTGACGACTTCATGAAGCCCGAGAGTCTGGCGGCAGAGCTCCGTGACAAGGGCATTAATTATGTGCAGGATGTCTGGTGGCAAAGGTACGATGAGAGCGAGATAGAAGATTTTCTTAAAAACCTCATCCGTTGCACCGAGGAGAGAATAAAGACCAACCGCTACCTCTGCGGTCGTTGTAACTGGGATTTTTTTGTTACGGTGTTCATAGGTACGGACAGGATACAGCATTGTCTCTGGGAGTATATTTTTCCTGATCAAGACGCCACCGCTAAAAAAAAGCGCGTAACGGAGTTGATAAAGAAATATTACATGATGGTTGACGGCTTCATAGGCGAAATGTTTGACGGCTTGGAGGCGGATACGTCATTGTTAATAATGTCTGATCACGGGTTTGGTCCCCTAACCGGAAAGGTATTCATAAATACGCTTCTCTCGGAGTTGGGATATCTCAAGTTCGACCTTGAGGCCCTCGCTAATTTGAAAAGACGGGGTAAGGGAAGATCCGGCATAAAGAAGGTCATCAAGAGTGTTGATGTGTTCAAGTTATGGGGAAAGATAGGGCCGGCCGTTATGAAGAAGGTCAAGAGGATGAGCGCCTATGATTTTCTCAAGTGTATAGACTGGTCAAAGACGGCGGCTTATGCGGCCTCTAACACTGAGCAGGGCATCTACATTAACCTCAAGGGTAGAAACCCGGGCGGTATTGTCGAACCCGAGGAATATGACGCCCGTAGAGATGAAGTGATCAAAGTCCTTAAAGGTATCGTACACCCGGAGACCGGGGAAAAGATGGTAAGCCATGTCTTTAAACGTGAAGAGGTATACGAGGGGTCCTGCGTTGATTCTGCCCCGGATATCATCTTCTTTCTGAAAAACGGAGAATACTTGTCGGATGTCCAGCCGTCTGAATCTGTTTTTGAGCCTCGTAGCTGGAGGACTGGTTCGGGTACACATAGGACCGAGGGCATTCTCCTGGCCTACGGCCGGGATATCCGCAGCGGCGAATCAATAGAAGGCGCGGGCATTGCCGATATTTTACCAACGATTCTCTATCTGCTGGATATACCCATTCCTGATGACCTGGATGGAAAAGTCCTGACGGGAATTTTCAAGGATGATTTTTCGAAAAAGAAAAAAGCGGTTTACGAAAAGGCCCTGGATGAAAGAAAAGGCCAGGCTGTTTCGTACTCAGAAGAAGAGGAAGCTGAACTGGAAGAAAGGCTTAAAGGCCTTGGCTATCTATAGGGGTTTGTGATGTCCGGTGGAATTTTAAGAAAAATCAACAAGGCCAGGAAGCTTGGCCTGGCCGAGAGCGGCGCAGTGGCCATGAGGAGGTTTAAGAAAAAGTTCCATATCCTGCCCGAGGTGCCTCCAACCGTGTACATAGAGCTCACGGATATATGCAATCTCGATTGCATAATGTGCGACAGGGCCTCCATGTCCAGGGGGAGCGGCCTCATGAGCATGGACCTTTTCAGGAAGGTAATTGACGAGGCGGCCGAGATCGGGGTGCCGGAGGTAAAACTCAACAGGTTCGGCGAGCCCATGATACACCCGGATCTTATAGAGATGATACGTTACGCAAAAGACAAAGGGATACCGAGGGTATATTTCACTTCAAACGCCACATTGCTTGATGAGAAGAAGTGTGAGGCCCTCATACATTCTGGGCTGGACTCGCTGACATTTTCAGTGGACGGTTCCACGGCTGAGACCTACGAAAAAATCAGGATAAACGCCAAGTTCAAGGAGGTCACGGAGAATATTGGCAGGTTCATAGAAATGAGAAATGCGGCTGGGCAGGAAAAACCGCATGTCGTTATAAATACCGTATATATGGAAGAAACAAAGGATGAGGTGCTGCAGGTCTTCGACCAGTGGGGAAAGCACGTACACAGGATAAACGTGCTGCCTGTTGCCCAGTACGGAAACGTTGACAACCATGCGCCCATCGATAAGGCCAGGCAGGAGAAGAGGCCATGTCATCAGCCCTTTGACAGGCTTATGATTTTCTGGGACGGTGTCGCAACTGTCTGCTGCGCGGATATTAACGGGGACCTCAAGGTCGGGTCCGCACTCGAGAGCAAGGTAGTGGAGCTTTGGCGTAACGATGACTTTTCGAAATTAAGAAAGGCGCATCTCTCAAAAGACTTTCGTGAATACCCAACATGTGCGTCATGCGATGGCACTAACAAAAATTATTTGGAGATGATGTCCCGGATGCGAGAGGACATATACAACAAGGCGCATGCGTTAGGTTATTGATATGAAAAAAGAGCTGAAGTTAAGAAAGCTCGTAAGGGGCGATGAAGAGGGGCTCGTGGATATATACCGCGATGTCTTTAATGTAGAACTCGGTGTAGATTACTGGAGGTGGAAGTACTATGAAAATCCTCTGGGTGAGCATAGTATGCATGTTGCGCTGGATGGCGGCAGGATAGTAGGGGAGGTTGGCGCCATACTTTGCAGGTGTAAGGTCGGTGCTGAGGAAAGGCTTGCAGGCCAGATTGTGGATATAGTCATTCGTCGGGACTATCAGAAAGGAGGCCCCTTTTTTGACCTCGTAAAGCTGACAAGAGAGGACCTTATCAGGAAGTCCGTCTCCTTCAGTTACGCAGTAACAATAAAAAAGACCTATAAGATAAGCACAAGATTGCTTGGGTTCAAGGGGCTTACACCAATTAAAAGGTTCGTTAAGGTCATCGATCCGTCTCCGTATCTCAAAACAAAGATGGGTGCCTTAGGTACCGTCATAGGCGGGGCTGGTAAGGTGGCAATGAAGATGTCACATTACGGACACCTTAAGGAATCAAAGCTGATAGCTACAAAGGAAATAACAAGATTTGACGAGAGGTTTGATGAGTTGTGGGAAAGAGAATCCAGAAATTACGAGATAACCACGGTTCGCAGAAGCATCTATCTGAACTGGCGTTATATAGATAGTTCTCTGGCGGATTATAAGGTGTTCGCAGCATGTACAGATAATGTCATCAATGGCTTTGTGGTCTTATCAAGTGATGCAAAGGATGGGACAAGAAAAGGCCGGATAGTAGATATTTTTGTGGAAAAAGACAATGTCGCTGCAGTAGGCGCCCTTATAAACAAGGCGATAGAGTATTGTTACAATGACGGCTGTTCTGTTGCAGTAGCATGGGTGCCTGAGAAGAGTTGGATTGCGCAGTTATTTACCAAGGGAGGTTTTAAGGTTTTAGAGACACCGCATGATATTGTCGTTTGCTCCTACGATGACAACATTTCGTACGACCAGCTGGCAAATCCGGAGAACTGGTACTTCACCATGGGGGATAGTGATTACTTTTAGTGTATGAGTGTTTTTCATCAAGCTCGTTCACCATAATAATTTAGGAGTTATAGGTTATAGGTTGATGAAGAAGATCACAGGCCATGTAGGTAGAAAAGCAATAATGTTTTTTATTGCATGTATGAGCGTATTCATTTACGTGAATGCACCGGTCTCTGCCCGTGCAGTTACGCTTGGATATACAGGCAGTGCTTTATGGGCCGGACCTGTTGACATTGAGGTGCGGGGAAACTACGCTTATACAGCCTATTGGAATGGTATGAGGGTTTTCGAGATGACGGACATTAACACGCCAACCCCCATCGGCGAGGTCTATATCCAGGGCACGGTGGAGGCTATTAAAGTAGCAGGTAACTTCGCTTATCTGGCCAGCGGAGACGCGGGGCTGGTAATCGTAGATATATCAAACAGGGCCAACCTTATCCTGGCAGGTAGTTATAAGACGGCCGAGGCGGCTAAGGATATCTTTATTGACGGCTCCTATGCCTATGTGGCCGCAGAGCAGTCTCTTGAAATACTGGATGTATCTGTCCCCTCCGCCCCTGCTTTGGTCAAGTCCCTGAAGTTTAAAAAGGCCACTCATGTCTATATACATAACGGCGTTGCTTTTGTTACAGACGATTTGGTTGGTTTGATCGTTATAGATGTTTCTTCGCCGGCAAATCCATCGCTTATCAATTCCTATAAAGTCAAGGGCAGATATTCGGGCATAACGGTCCAAGCACCGTACCTCTATGTCACTGACAGGAATTTAGGCCTATATATCCTGGATATCTCAAATCAAAGGGATATTAAGCTTGTAAATAATTATTACGAAGCAGGCTCGGATTACTTTGATATTTCCGTAATTGGCAATATCGGATACCTGATGGACCTCAAGCGAGGGCTAAGGACCCTGGACATTACCGACCCCATGAATCTCGTTCAGCTCGGTGTTTATGATTCCGCTGATTGGTCATACAACTTATACGTTGACGGGCAGTACTGTTACGTTGCAGACGGCTGGACCGGTGGACTTCTTGTGCTGGATGTTCAAGACCCTGCGCTTCCAATGTACGTATCTCAATATTTTGTTTCAGACGAGCTTTACGATGTGGATATAAGCGGTGATTATCTTTATGCTATGGCAGGAAGAAGCGGGCTGCACATCGTGGACATATCCAATGCTGCGGTGCCCCGATATGTTGGAAATTATGCCATGCCCGGTCCCGAGGCCATAATACTGAAGAAAGGGAAAACCATCGGCAGGGCGATGTTGGGTGTTGACGTAAATGGCACAATAGCTTACGCAGCCGATGGCGGTTCCGGCCTGAAGATCATAGACGTAAGCGACCCGGCAAACCCGCTGCTCCTGGGCTCATTTGCTACGGCCGGAGCTGCAATCGATGTGCAGGTGAGGAACCACTACGCGGTGGTGGCAGAGGGTTTTAAGGGCATCGAGATTGTCGATGTAAGCGACCCTGCAAATCCGGTTCTGGCAGGCACGTATAATACATCTGGCTACTCAACAGAGATTGCTATCCAGGGGCAGTATATTTATATATCAAGTGGTTTTACGTCATTGGAGATCCTTGATGCTACGGACCCCCTCAGGCCTCGTCATGTAGGCTCCTACAACGCAACCGGTTATGTGGCAAGCCTTTCCGTCTCGGGCTCTTACGCATACCTTGCCGACTATCTGAATGGTCTGGAAGTAATAGATATTTCTCTGCCATCCAGCCCGGTAAAAGTCGGATCATATCCTTTAAAAGACGCTCTCAGAGTTTTTGTCAAGGGCCTTCGTGTCTTTGTGACTGCCGACAAGAAAGGTCTCTACGTACTCGATGTCTCAGATGCCGCGTCGCCGGCCTACGTGGCGGATTATAACACCCCTGGGGCCAAGCCACAGGGTAGTCGTAAACAAAAAAAAGGATATTGTCATCGCGGATTTTTCTTCGGTAATATTGCTTAATTTCAAATAAGGAAAGGATGTGAATAGATTGATTAAGGCGTCTTCGAAGAGCAGAGCGGCGCCCCTTGTCTTGTTACTCATCTTGCTCATGCCGTCGTTGTCATGGTCAAAGACATCGCAATCCGTCTCTTATTTCCAAAGCGCGTTATGGACTGGCGTTGCGGATGTAAAGGTTGTGGGCAACACCGCATATACAGCATTTTGGAACGGGTTTGGTGTACTTGAGGTCTCTAACCCGGCCGCACCGGTACTGACCGGCCGGCTTTACCTTGAAGGGGGAAGGGGATGGGCCGTTGATCTGCAGGGTAATTACGCCTATGTAGCTGACCGAGAGGCCGGCCTTAAGATAGTTGATATAACTGACCCGAAAAGCCCTGCGCCGGTCTCTAATCTCCCTGGACTCAAATTTTCAACTTCTGTAGCCATTAAAAATAAACGGGCATACGTTACAGATAAATACTTCGGGCTGCATGTCTATGATATTACGGATCCTTCTTTACCGGTCTTGGTCTTGCAAATACCACTTAATGGCATCAATCGCGAAGGTGTTTTAGACGGCAATATCCTGTATGTAACCAACAGCGAGCACCTGTTGCTTTTTGATGTGACTGACCCATCTGCAGTTAGCCTGGCGGGAGACTATAAAACATCTGGGATCCCTCTTGGAATCGAGGTCGTAAACAGAGGTATTATTCTTGCTGATTTTGCATCGCTTATGATTCTCAGGAGGCTATAAAATGGCTATGAAAATATTCTCATACATGCTCTTTGCGTTAATTCTATTCCTCATTCCTGCGAAGGCTTTCTGTTATCAGACAAAAAATGTCTTTGTCGTTGTCATAGACGGATTAAGATACTCAGAAGCATTTGGCGATTCTACGTACAATAATATCCCCAATATGGGCAACATATTAAAACCCCAGGGGACATTATATACAAATTTTTATAATTTAGGTCAAACGGTTACACTCCCGGGCCATATATCAATCTTTACAGGCAAGAATCAGGTGGTGCCGAATGTAAAAGATAACTTCATCCGCCCCATCGTCCCAAGCTTCTTTGAATACTACAGGAAGGAGAAGAACATTCCTGAAACAAAAACAGCTGTGGTGATAGGCGGCAAGATTACCTTTTTGAGATATCTTGACCACAGTTTCTTTCCAGGATATGGCCTTGCGTACAAAGCCTCACTCTTCGCGCCAGGAGATAAGGACCAGCTGGTTTACGATCAACTGGCTAATGTAATGGACACAAATCACCCCTCCCTGGTATTTGCAAATTTCGGTAATGTGGACTATGCCGGACACCAGGGGGATTGGGACACATACCTTTTGAAAATTCAAAAGGCCGATGATTTGGTCTATCAGCTATGGCAGAAGATTCAGAGTGATCCTTTTTATAAGGATCAGACTACGCTGCTGGTAACAACCGACCATGGCAGGCACGACGCTCAGCATGGCGGTTTCCATGACCACGGCGGTATATGTGAAGGTGACAAGCAAGTTTTCTTGCTTGCCATTGGCCCTGACATCAAAAAGAATGCCGTAGTTGCTACGCGAGGAAGGCTTATTGACATAGCCCCGACTGTAGGCGAGTTTCTTGGTTTTAGCACGCCATTTGCAGATGGAAGGGTCCTTTCCTCGATGTTTGTGAACCCGCTCACGCCACCGATAGGCCCTGAAGCGAAGAACCCGAAGATCGTCCCATCTCTTTTGAATCTCCATCTGGTCTGGGAAGACGATGGACTTGGAGGCGGGAGGATACTTTATAAGAGGAGCACTGATGCCGGCCTGACATGGAGTGGAAGCGTTCAGTTGACCAAGGACAATTTCGGAGCTACTTCCCAGGCATTTGCCGGCCATGGCAACCATCTTTACCTTGGGTGGAAGGACTACAGAAATAATAACTGGAGTATTTTTCTTAAAAAAAGCGATGACGATGGCATTACATGGTCTGCCGATCGGCCAACAGCCTTGCCGGTTGTAGAGACAACGAGACAGGACATTGTTATGGATAATCCTGGAAAGCCCCATCTTGTGGCAAAGTCTCAGAAATTATTTCTGGCGCGTAGAGGCCGCATGCTCCCCGGAGACATGCTCGGGAAAACAAAGATACACTCCATATCAACAATGAAGCTTAGAGTTAATAGTGTAGGCGAGAGCGATGCATACACATACCTTGTTCAGTCTTTAACATTCCTTCCCATAGGCAAAGACATTCAGATCTTTGCCAACATGTTCAATAATGGTTCGTGGAGAATATTTAAAGCTACAAGCCACGACAGAGGGAGGACATGGGATATACCGGTGCCTGTCTCGTCGCTCAGTGGTTATGCCTATAACCCCCAAGCTGTTGTCGATCAAAACGGCATACATCTTTTTTGGACCGATTACAGGAACGGGTATCCCCAGATATTCTACACAAGGAGTACGGACGGGATCAATTTTACTCCGGAGAGGATTATCGTCGATAACGGAATTGGCTCGAGTAACCCGTCTGTATTGTCCAGTGGCGGAGAGCTCTTCCTTGCATGGGAAAACTATGGCTCCGGTAACAGTGATATCCAGGGCATGAAAAGTGTGGACGGGGGCGTCACCTGGTCTGTTCCCAAGACACTTGTTCAGGATATAAGCTATTCTCTCAGTCCCGATATGGCCATCCTGAACAACGAATTAAAGCTCACGTGGCAAAGCAACAGAAGCGGGGCATGGGTAATCTACACGGGTTCCTTTACAAAGGATTTCCAGCTGGCCGGCATGTTAATTCCAGTGTCGCTGCCATAGGCTGGTACGCCTGGCGCGTCCCCTTTATGTAAATACAATGGAAATCTCTAATAGACCTTGCCTCGGGTGGTTTGAATTGTTAAGCTGAAAGCTGCTAATTGAATACGAATCCAGAAAAAGGCCAATAATATGAAGAAACTTCTACTTATCTTTTTTGTCATCACCCTGCTTGGCCCGGTGCGGGCTCATGCCGAAAAACATCCATTTGGGCTTCATGGACTCGGCTTTGAGATGAAGTATATAAAAGAACTTGGCGTATCGCAGGTGAGGGCATCAGGACTTGCCTGGGGCCTTATAGAGCCTGTAAAAAATAAATATGATTTTACCAGTCTGGATAAGCGCCTGAAAATGCTTCAAAACACGGACACAGAACTTATAGTGGCAACATTAAGGGCAATAAGCCCATGGGGTGGAAACGAGACTTCTCAGAAGGGCTATAAGCGTTCAGACCCTATCACAGCGAAGAGCGGCTTTCCTTCTGATATAGAAGCCTGGAAGAAATTTATTCGTGTTATCGTCGAGAGGTATGACGGGGATGGTAAAGATGACATGCCTGGCCTGACGACCCCGGTAAAATACTGGCAGGTCGAGGGCGAATGGATGTGGCAGTGGAAGGATACAAAGGAGAACTACGTAAAGTTTTTAAAGATAACATATGAGACTATAAAAGAGGCGGATCCCGGGGCATCTGTAATCGCAGGGGCCCTCACCGCTGTACATATGTTTGCCCTGGAAGAAGGTCTTTCGGATAAAGATTACTTTGAGAGGGGCGACCGCACGGATAACCCCAAGAGGGTGAAGCGCCAACAGCTCCTGCACAACAAAAGATACAGACTCCACAAGGATAAGGCAGAGTTCTTTCTGAGTGAAGCACATGAATATTTTGACATCATAGATGTACACATATATTCCAGAGACGCATACGCCATCCCCCCTGTAGTCCAATGGGTAAAGTCAAGCATGAAGAAGAGGGGCTATACGAAACCTATCTGGAGCCTTGAAAATTCCGGTCCTTTCTATGGGTATTCTGAAGATAAGCATGCCGAAGAGGTCGTTAAGAGATACATGCTCTCACTTTCCAGCGGTATAGATAAGATGTTCTGGAGTTCACTGTGGTCAACCATCGGATGGGGAGAAAACTATTTGAGGTTAAGTCTCGTTGATAGGAACGGAAGAAAAAAACCAGCCTTTTTTACATATAAAAAATTAAGATCAGCGATTGATGGTTATGATGAGTTCAAGAGATTTGAACTCGGCGGGGATGTTTATGCCTTTAGGATAAAAAAAGATGAGAAAAATATTTACGTGCTATGGTCCGAAGATGGGCAGGAGGTAGAGCTGCCTGTAAAGGCGGCAAGGATAAAGAGTATGGACTCGGTAAGCCTGAAAGAAAAGTTATATACCGTCGGAGACGGGGTGGTAAAGATCAAGTTGAGTGGAATACCGGTTATAGTTGAAGAACTTTAATATGACACTGATGTGCTGGCCCGATAATCCGGTCGAAGTCCATGCTGAGGACATTTAAAGTCTTAAACATGTTTAGCGGCAAGGAGGTCGGAGGTATAGCAAGGGTCGTTCTGCCGCTCCTGACGAGCCTTAATGGTAATAGATGTGTTGTGACAACGTTGTTTCTTTCTGATGGTCCAATGCTTGAAATGGCAAGGGATCTTGGGCTCAGAACACACCTGCTGCAAAGAAGGTCCTCTATAGATATCTCACTCATAAAAAAAATCAGCGCTTTTATAAGTAAAGAAGGATTTGACATCATACATACCCACAGCATTGTTAGTAACTTCTACGGACGTTCTTCCATTTTAAACAAAAATGTTAAGCTGGTCACCACTGTTCATGCGGATGTCTCCAGCGAAATACAAGATGCGACCGGCTCATGGATCAAGAGCAAAATATGGTATCTTGTGGATACTTTCATGGCGAGGTATTCAACCCTTCTTATCGCGAATTCGGAGGCAACCCGTAAGAACATCAAGGAGAGGGGTGTAAAGGACGAAAAGATAAGTGTTATTCATAACGGCATAGTCTGTAACGACATGTCCGGGGTGGTTTCTTCAGAGATTATAAGGAAGAAGTACGATATACCCCTCACTTCACCGCTCATAGGGACGGCAGGAAGGCTTACAAAATCCAAGAATCAGGTCCTGTTAATACACGCTGCCCCGGCAGTTCTTCAAGAGTTTCCCGATGCTTATTTTTTAATAGTTGGTGACGGTAACCTGAAAGAAGATTTTGTAGGAGAGGCCGCAAAACTCGGTATAAGCAGTAAGGTGATATTCACCGGTTGGCAGGAGGACATATATTCGTTTATAATGGCTATGGATGTTTTTGTGATGCCTTCGCAAAAAGAAGGGTTCGGAATAGCTGTGCTGGAGTCAATGGCCTGCTCTAAGCCGGTTGTTGCAACTGACGTTGGTGGTCTTGGAGAGATAGTGGTTGATGGTGAGACAGGGTTCATGGTACCGGAAGGCGACAATAGGATGCTTGCAGAAAAGATCGTCACTATCCTCAAGGATTCAGCGCTTTTATACAAAATGGGTGAGAGGGGCAGGTCGCATCTTGAAGAGAAGTTTTCGGTTGAGACCATGGCCGAGGAGACACAGGCACTCTACGGTAAAGTGCTGGAAGAGTGTTGAGTGAAATGGTGGTAGATAGATGTCAAAAGTAATAGTGATCGGACTTGACGGGGCTACGCTGGACATTATAAGGCCTCTTGCAGAGAGTGGGAAACTTCCTAATCTTTCGAGACTTATGGATGAAGGCGCATGCGGAGAACTCACCTCTACGCTCCATCCTACTACACCTCAAGCCTGGACGACCTTCATGACCGGTTGCGGTGCCGGGAAGCACGGTATCTATGATTTTATAGAGAGGATTCCGGACAAATACGAAGTGGCTTTTGTAAACGGCAGTTTCAAAAAGGTAAGGTCTCTTTGGGGGTTGCTGAGCACTTATGGTAAAAAGGTCGGGGTTGTCAACGTGCCGTTCACGTATCCGCCGGAAGAGGTCAATGGTGTAATGATTTCCGGCTTTGACTCCCCAAGCGTTGATACGAATTTTACTTATCCGGAGGGACTTTACGACGAGCTTGTAAAAGAGATTGGTGCTTATGAGCTGAGAGGTACGTTTCCTATTGGTAAGAAGATGTCGGCCTACAGGGTTGAACACGTCGAGCATGTAGTGAACAATCGTACGGACGCATGCACATATTTGATGAATTCCAGAGAGTGGGATCTCTTTGTAGTGGTATACGGTTCTACGGACCATGTGCAACACATGTTCTGGAGGCAGATGGAAGAGAAGGCGCAGGGGATAGTAAATGAAGAGACCGAGATGTTCGGCAATATAATCCATGATACCTATATAATGGCGGACAAGGCAGTTGGTACGCTGCTCGAAAACTGCGGCGAGGATACCATCGTAATGATAATGTCAGACCACGGAGGAGGCAGACTCAAGCGGGTTGTTAATCTTAACAACTGGCTCGAAAAGAACGGTTACCTTGTTTACAAGAAAAAGCCGCTTAAAAAGTACTTCGTCGACGGTGGCAAGACCGTGGCAAAGAAGTATCTCCCGAGAACCCAGAGAGACTGGATAAAATCGAGGTTCCCGGGCATTAAAAACAGAACGGAGTCCATGTCCTACTTTGCAGAGATAGACTGGTTGCAGACAAAAGCTTATTCCTGGGGGATGTATGGGAATATTTCGCTGAATCTCAAGGGTAGAGAGCGTGATGGCCTTGTCAGTCCAGAGGCGTACGGGGAAGTCTGCAATGAGATTAAGGCGCGTTTGTTGAAGCTTGAAGACCCGCAATCTGCATCAATGATAGTCGAAAAGGTTCATATGAAGGAGGATATCTTCACGGGGAACTACACCGACAGGGCGCCTGATATCCTTGTTCAATGGAAAGACTATGCCTATTATACCCAGGGCAATCTGAAGCGCGGTGATGGCGATGTGTTCGCAGACAAGCTCTATATAGACTCCTCAGACTTTGAACACAGCGGTACACACCGCCTGAATGGAATACTTTTGGCAAATGGGCCCGGTGTAATAAGAAGAGGCGCAACGATAGAACATGCGACCCTTGCGGATATCACACCTACGATTCTTTATGCCATGGGACTGCCAATCCCTGAAGAAATGGACGGAAATATCTTAAAGGAGATCTTCGAGGATGAGTTTATCAAGAAGAATATACCAAGGAAAGGGGAGAATGCCGGCCCTTCAGGCGGCAATGGTGAAGGGGTGTCGTCTTACTCAGAGGAGGATAAAAAACAGATATGGGAAAAGTTGAAAGGGCTTGGATATATCTGAGGGGACGTGCCAAATATTTGATTTGGTGCGGTATTGGGCTTGTATGGTTTTTCTTTACATCAATGTTCACATACACGGCATTAAAAATACTACGTTAATAATGCTCCCCGAATTTTAGACAGAGATATTTTGTGTCTGATAATCTGCTAAAATCTGCAAGAGAGGCATGCGAGAAGAAGAATCACGATTCTGTGTTCAAGGCCAGGGTGGCGCTTCTTCCGACAGGTAGTCGTTAACCGAACAATGTGTCACTGTTCAGGTTAGGGCGGCGGAGCTTTCCGGTGGGGCTTGGCGGTCTTGCAGGAAGTACGTTTTTTAGTCGATAGATCGGAAAATCAGGCTGGCCCTGGGCGCTGATGTTGCCTTCACAGTTACACTTTTTTGTGGCAAGAGGTTGGGGAATATTGAAGCCCCGTTCTTACTCGCAAGAAGAGGGCCGGGTCATCCGTGAAAATAGCTGGCGGTGATATGAGGCATTATTTCATGCAAAATGATATCAAGCCGGTAAATAACGAGGAGTTGTTCTGAAGTGAAACTCCTCGTTAGAGCTGCGCTTTTTTTTCTCTTCCTTTTTGTTGGAGTGGTTTATGGTTATTCTGTAACTATCGGCTTTGCGCTGTCGATTGGAGTAGGCATGGCCGCTCTTTTTTACATAAGGCCCAGTGTCGGGATCCTCTTTGCCCTCTTTGTCATTCCCTTAGATGCGCTTGGCAAAATTACGCCGGATGGTGGGCTGACGCTGGCAAAGGTCGTTATACTACTTGTTCTCATTACGTACTTCTTTAAAGCCATCGTAACGAAAGATTCCCGGCTCATAGGTGTTGTTACCCAAAACCCTATTATCGTCCTTTGTATTTTATATTTGGTTTTTTCATTCACTTCCGTAGTAAATGCCACGGCTAAGGATCTATGGTTTGGGCAACTACTCAGGAGAATCAACCTCTTCCTGATGATGATTCTCATAATAAATATGATCCAGGATAAGGAAATATTTAAGAAGGCGGTGTATGTACTTTTTATTGGCGGCCTGCTGATCACTGCCGCCGCCGGGATTTTTGAGTTGACTACCGGGGTGCCGGTTTTGAGCCTTGTTGGCATGGATGCAGTGCCCTGGGTGCTTGAAACGGGCGAAGTCAGGATAAGCGGTACCTCCAGCAATCCCGATTTTCATGCGGCATTTATGATCTTGCCCACAGGTCTGGCTCTTACTTTAGCATATTTGTCCAAAACTAAGTTGCAACGGACGTTCTATGTTTTAGCGATATTAATTTTCCTGGTTAATATCTTTGGCACCGGCTCCAGGGGGGGATTAATAGGTTTTCTCTTTACTCTTGGGGTGTTCTTCTTGCTAAGCAAAATCAGGTGGAAATGGGCCATAGGATTTGGTGCAGTCTTCGCCATGATATTAACCGCAGCTACATTGTCAGTGGTTTTGCCGAAGACACCGTTCGGAAGATATACCGGCGAGACTGGCACAAAGACTCTGGAGTACAGGGTCGGCTGGCTCAAGATGGGGATAGACATGATTGCGGATAACCCGATATTAGGTCATGGTACGGGCCACTTCCTGGAGGATTACAGCAGGTACAGGGTCGCAGGTGTGCCGCGTAAACCCGAACTCCCTGAGAACAGCTTTATGCAGTCATGGATTGAAAATGGTATTTTTTCATTCCTTATATATTTGAGTCTATATTTGCTTTCGGCAAAGAATTTTTGTTATGTGTTTCGAAGTAGCGAGGATATATATATGAGGAGTATTGGGATAAGTTTTCTGGCTATACTTGCAGGGTTAGGCTTTTTCGCTATGACTTCGAACGTATTGGAGACCGAGGCTTACTGGATAATCTTTGCATTCAGCGTTGTCATCTTGAACGTTCACAAGAAGTCCCTTAAGGCCCAAGAAGGTATCATAAATGCATTGTAAGCTCTGCAAATCAACTAACTTTGAGATAAAATATAAAATTAAAGAGTTCAATGTCCTGAAGTGTCTTTCATGTGGGTTAGTGGCATTGGACATAAAGTCTTCCGGCAAAGATGCTTCGCAAGTATACTCTTCTGAATATTTTAAGGAGCGTGAAGAATATTTTTTCAGAAACTCGATTGTCAGTCCTCTTGATGGAATCGAGAACCAGAACATTACGGACTTTAAAAAGGGGCTTGACCTCATAGAGTCGTATAGGAGTCCCGGGAGGCTCCTCGATGTAGGATGCGCAACCGGGGTATTTCTCGCTCTTGCAGAGAAACGGGGGTGGGATGTCGTCGGTGTTGATGTCTCTGAGTTCGCCGCCAAATTCGTAAGCGAACAGTTCGGATTTAAATGTTATGCGGGTTCGATAAAGAGCGCTGATTTTCCAGACGCCTACTTTGATGTCATTACCTTATGGGATGTAATAGAGCATTTTGAAGACCCTTTAGATGAGTTGAAGGAGATAAGACGAATACTCGCTGATGATGGGATATTGCTTTTTGATACACCGAACGAACAATCGTTTATGAGGCTCATGGCGCATGTGTGCTATAAGTCGACAGCCGGCATATTTAAGTACCCTGTAAAAAAGCTCTACCACGAGTTCCACCTTTTTTATTATTCTCAGCAGACCTTGAATTTGCTCTTCAATAAGGCTGGATTTCAAATAGTAGAATTCAGAAAAAAGACTATTCCGGTGGTAAAGGCCAGAGGTAACAAGATAGAGAAGCTGCTTGTAAGAGGCCTGACATCTCTGGAGCAGATAACCCACAGGGAGTTTGAGATATTAGCTGCGGCTAAAAAAAATAGGTTTTTGTGATGAAGCGTAGAGTGTTTATTATAGGCGTTGACGGCGCCACCTTTGATGTCATCACCCCCATGGTCAAGGCAGGGGAGCTGCCCGCCTTCGCCCGGCTCATGGACCAGGGGGCCTTTGGAGAGCTACTCTCAACGCCAAACCTCATAAGTCCCTCGGCGTGGACGTCTTTTTTAACAGGCGTTAATCCCGGCAAGCACGGAATATTCGAGTTTTACGAAAAAAAGAGGGATTGCTACGGCGTACGCTTCATAAACGCCTCGGACAGAAAGGCCGCCTCGCTCTGGTCTATCCTCTCAGGTAAGGGGGCCAGGGTGGGAGTTGTCAACGTGCCCATGACCTACCCGGCAGAGAAGGTCAACGGCTTTCTTATGGCCGGGCTTGAGTCCCCCGGGCCTGAGGCAAAGGGGTTTACTTACCCCGCCGGGCTTTACGAAGAGCTTAAGGGAGCCCTTGGCCGTTACATCATGGAGCCCGGTATTACGAGCCATGTCATGGCCGGGGACCTTGCCAGGGCAGAGGAGCTGCTTTACGAGTCCATAGAGAACAGGAAGGCATCCACGCTCTACTTGATGAAAAAATATCCCTGGGACTTTTTTAACGTTGTCTTCAGGGATACGGATCCGGCGCAGCACTGCTTCTGGAAGTTCTATGATAAAGGTTCCCCTGATTATGAGGACTCACCCTATGGCCGGGTCATACCTGAGGTATACAGAAGGATAGACACAGCCATGGCCGAGATCATGGCTGCCCTGCCCGAAGATGTTACGGTAATAGTCCTCTCTGACCATGGTTTTGGGTTCAGGCAATATGCCAACCTCTGCCTTAACGGCTGGCTTGAGGAAAGCGGGTACCTGAGTTTCATGGAAGGTGATAAAAGGGCCCTTACAGGGCGGCTTTACCGGCAGGTGGAGAAGAGGTTCAAGCGCAAGACAAAGGAGAGGCTTCTGCGCCTCTTTCCCGGGTTAAGAGACCGCGTGCAGTCGGGGGTATTTTTTTCAAGTATAGACTGGGCCAAGACCAGGGCATTTGCCGACGGTATAAGGGAAGGGATATATATAAACCTGAAGGGTAGGGAACCCGAGGGGGTCGTGGAACCCGGCGAGTACGAGGCCCTGAGGGAAGAGATTATACGCGGGCTTATGGAGACGAGGGACCCGCAAAGCGGAGAGCCCGTAGTGGAGAGGGTCTTAAAGAGAGAAGATGTCTACGAAGGTGATATGACGGAGATGAGCCCGGACCTTATAGTAAGGTGGCGGCCTGATGCGGCCATCGGCGGCCTTACCGCCGGTAATGGCCAGGAGGTTGCGCCCTGTTTTCTTACTGAGGAACACAGGACCATAAGCGGAGACCACCGTGAGAGCGGCGTCCTCTTTTTAAGCGGCCCCGAGGTGCGCGGCGGTGAGATTAAAGGTGCCTCCATCATGGACCTGGCCCCCACCATACTCCATTTGATGGGTTACAGCGTCCCCTCGGACATGGATGGAAGTGTCCTTCTGAAGGCGCTGAAAGGGCAAAAAAATGTCGTCAAATCCGCACCTTCCGCAAGCGATGGTAAGAGTGCCCCGGCCGGATACGAGCCCGAGGAGGAAGAGGCGGTGCGAAAGAGGCTCCGTGACCTTGGTTATGTGGAGTAGGCTATTGGTGAGCTTTATTAAGAGGAGTTTGGGTATTTGAGGATATGGCCAAGATCGTAAAAATATTATCGCAGAGTTATCTGCCCACTCAGGGGCGGTATCCCCGGATTACGAGCGAGGCCCGGACCCTTCTTGAGGAGGGGCACCGGGTTCTTATTATGGGGTGGGATAGAAAGTGCGAGGCGCCCCTTGAGGAGAGCTGCGGTGGTATTGAGATAAGACGGGTGAGGGTGCGGTCAGGGGAGATGCGCGGCCCGGTTCAGGCCTTTTTCCTTCTGGCTTTCTGGATTAAGGCCTTCCTCAGGCTCATGAGAGAGGACATCGATATAGTACATTGTCATAATTTAGATGTTATGCCGCTGGGTTTTATGATACAATTAACACGGAGCTGTAAACTCGTATATGACGCACACGAGCCAAATTACTATGCCCTGTGGCCGAAACGTTGGAATTTTCTGCTTTTTTTTGTCAACGGCCTGGAATTTTTTCTGGCAAGACGCGCCGATGCCGTCATAGTAGCCAATACTTTTCAGGTGGAGAAGTTTCTCGCAAGGGGCATAAGTTCTGTAAAGGAGATAGGTAACTGGCCGGTAAGTGAGATAATAGTTGATGCTCCCCACAGGAAAAAAGGGCGGGGGCTTGTTTTTGGGAGAATAGGCACCATATACCCGGACATAGGCCTTGAGGAGGCCCTTGGTGCCATGCGGGAGGTAGTTCGAGAATACCCGGATACAAGATTGTTTCTGGCCGGACGGGTGGTGGAGGCATACAGGCCCGAGTTCGAGAGGGTATTAAGAGAGATGGGGCCGCTGGTGGAGTATTACGGACCCTACGGGGCGCAGGAGATGAAGGCCCTTTATGAGAAGATAGATGTCTCGCTTCTCCTTTACAGAAGGAACGACTGGTTTACTAATATTACGCCCACGAAGTTTTACGATACGCTGGCAAACGGCGTTCCGGTTGTAATGACGGACATAGGCGGGCTCGGTGCTGTAATAAGAGAGAAGGGTTGCGGTATTGTAGTTGATGAGAATGATATGGGCTCCATTGTCTCGGCTATGAATAAGTTCATAACGGATGACAGGTTCAGGCGGGGGGCCTCGAAGAAGGGGCTGGCCCTGATAAAAGAAGAGCTTAACTGGGACAGGGCCGCTACGGAGCTTAAGGATATATACGCTGCGTTTTAATAGCAGGAGAGATTCTGGAATGAGTGGAAAGAAGATCACATTCATAATGCCCCCGCCCCTTGACGGCAATCAGCCCGTTGAGAGGGTCTTTGGCTGTAATTACGGCATATACCCCATACCCAATATATTCGCCCTTACATCTGCCGCCGTACTTGAGGAGGCAGG
Organism: Thermodesulfobacteriota bacterium; assembly: GCA_046753945.1. Classification (GTDB taxonomy): domain Bacteria; phylum Desulfobacterota; class GWC2-55-46; order GWC2-55-46; family JADFVP01; genus JAJRZX01. The sequence continues at coordinate 7,523 of JBHHUW010000003.1, read as the reverse complement.
ATATGAGGTTCGCTATATAGACGGCCCGGTAGAGGGCTGGCAGAAGGAGGATTTTACCCGCTTTCTATCCGGCGATGATAGTGATATGTACTGCTTTTACACGGTAAACCTCGCCGTGGAGACGGACAGGATTGCCCACGGCCTGATAAGGGAGCTCCGGGGCAATGTGCCCGTGGCCTTCGTGGGGCCAGCGCCTACCTATACAACGGATGTATTCCTTCTCGATGAGTCTTCCTTTGCCATACGCGGAGAGATGGATCTGACGCTAACGGAGCTTGCCGAGGCCATTTTCAAGGGCAGCGAAATGGCCTCTATAGAGGGGCTATCTTATATGAAGGGAGGTGTGGCCGTCCACAATAACTCACGGCCCTTGCTTCATGACCTTGACTCGCTGCCATTTCCAGCGCGCCATCTTATAGACAGGAGCAAGTACTATAACCCCAAGTTCGGTGTGAGGCCCGTAACAGCGGCCCTCACCTCAAGAGGATGCCCCCACAAGTGCATATACTGCGTGCCCAACTCTCTCTCTTTCGCCAGAGAGCTGGAGTATAAGAAGGGTTCCGGTGGAAGCAAGCCCGCCGTAAGACAGCGCTCTCCGGAGAACATAGAGCGTGAGTTTAAAATACTTCGTGACGAGGGGTTTCGCGCCGTCAATATCCTTGACGACCAGTTTCCATGGGGTGAGAAGAGGACCGTTGAGATCTGCGAGAGGATTGGCCCTCTTGGTATGAGCTGGGGTTGTCTTGCCCGCGCTGATTATCTTAACGAGAATATTATCAAGGCCATGAAAAAGGCCAATTGCATGTTCGTGGACATAGGCGCAGAGAGCTTTGAGGAACCTGTCCTCGAGTACGTTAAAAAAGAGATAGAGATAGAGAAGATAGAGGAGGCCATAAGGCTTCTCAAGGAAAACGGTATCATCGTAAAGCTCAATATGCTCCTCGGCTCAAGCCCCCTTGAGACAAAGGAATCAATATTAAGAAATATAGAGATAGTAAAAAAACTCGATCCCGATGGCGTAATGTATAGCCTGGCAAGCCCTTTTCCGGGGACGGATTTTTACGAGATAGCAAAGAAAGAAGGTTGGTTTGTTCACGGCGATTATGTGCCCAGGGACGTGAGAAAGGAGGCGATTCACAGCTATCCCAATCTTTCCACAGATGATCTCGAGGGCCTTGTCCGCCATGCCAACTTCAGTTTTTATCTGAGACCGCGGTTTATAGCTCGCAATCTATGGCGCGTGGTACATCCAAAGGAGTTTTATTACGCATCACGCTCCATGATGAAGAAACTCTTTTAACATCAAGAAAGGAGGAGAATAAAATGTTACGGAAGAGATACGTGTTATTAATTATTATTATGATAATGGCTGTAAGCGGGGCCGCTCTTGCGGGCTCCGGCCAGAATCGTCCGGCCTATGTTCCCGGAGAGCTGATTATACGTTTTAATGACAGCGTTGATCAGGCTGCGGTGGATAGGGCGCTCTCGAGCGTAAAGGGTAAACTGATCAAGCGGTTCGCCCGCATACAGGCCCTCCATGTAAGGGTGCCTGAGGGTACGGTAAAGCGGGCGGTAAGAATCCTGAAGGGCCTCAATGCCGTTAAATACGCCGAGCCCAACGCCTTGAGGTATCTGGATAACACGCCCAACGATACTCAGTTCAGCAGCCTCTGGGGCCTTCACAACACAGGCCAGACAGGCGGCGCCTTTGACGCCGATATCGACGCCGTTGAGGCCTGGAACGTCACCACGGGGAACCCCAACATGGTAGTAGCCGATATAGACACAGGTCTGGATATGAACCACCCGGATATTGCCGCCAACGTATACACAAACCCCGGCGAGATAGCCGGTAATGGCATAGACGATGACGGTAATGGTTATGTAGATGATGTTCATGGCTGGGACTTTGCCCGTAACGACAACGACCCCTCTGACGACGAGGGCCTCTGCGACGGGCACGGCACACATACGGCAGGCACCATAGGGGCCGTGGGTAATAACGGCATAGGCGTCACAGGCGTAAACTGGAATGTGAAGATAATGCCTCTTAAGGTCTTCAAGGTATTCTACGGTGCCTTCTGTTCCGCAACCTCCTCGGATATAGTGGCCGCCGTTAATTACTACGCGGACATGGGTGTTAGGGTATCAAACAACTCATACGGGAGCACCTCTTTCACGCAGGCGGAAAAAGACGCCATAGAGGCCTCGAACAGCGTCTTTGCCGCTGCCGCGGGTAATGACAATGTCAACACGGATTTTAGCCCACAGTACCCGTCGGCATATGATCTTCCCAATATCATATCTGTTGCAGCCACGGACCATAATGACTCCATGGCCTGGTTTTCGAACTACGGCCTTACTTCCGTGGACCTTGGCGCACCCGGCGTAAACATTCTCTCTACCCTTCCCGGTAACACATACGCCAGTTATAACGGAACCTCCATGGCCACGCCCCATGTTGCGGGAGCGGCCAGCCTTCTGTTGGCCAAAGACCCGACGCTCACCGTAAACGAGGTAAAGTGGATGCTGCTTGCCGGTGTGGACCCAGCCGGACTCACCGTTGGAACTGGCGGCCGTCTTAACATCAACAACACCTTCCTTCTTCCTCCGCCAGTGGTGACCATGGCCATTACACCCACAGGTCCTACGACGGTAGCTCGCGGCGGGAGTCTCTCATACACCGTTACCATCGATAATCTCGACTCCACGACACATACTGTCAATGCCAGCGTAGTTGCAGTTTTCCCTGATGGTCACGAGGTGACACTGAATTCGAAGACATTAAATGTAGGCGCACTCACCTTGGTGAGCGCCCCCTTCATAAAGACCGTCCCGCACACTATTCCCACTGGCGCATATAAAATTGTCGGCAGGGCCGAGGTTACGGGCACAAGCTATGACGAGGACATAGCCCCCTACACTATCACTCCTTAGTATATCTCCTTCCCGGGCGGCCACAACAGGCCGTCCGGGAAGTTTTTTCATTTTCAATAGATCAGGTTGAATATGCCGGAACTTTCCGTGACAATTATAGTTAAGGACTGTAGAGACCTGCTCCTTAACTGTCTGAAGTCTCTATATGAATGCTTAGGTGATGATATTGACTTCGAGGTCCTGGTCCTGGACAACGCCTCCACGGATGGAACCCCCGAGGCTGTTGAAAAGGCCTATCCCGGTGTGAAACTCTTTCATAATACTGAGAATAGAGGCGTGGCCCCGGCGCGCAATCAGTTATTAGAGAAGGCCGCGGGCCGTTATATCCTCATCCTCGACGCCGATACGGAGGTAGTCTCAAAGAATTTCGGCGACCTTATCTCCTACATGGACTCCAACGAGGACGTTGGCCTGTTGGGTTGCACACTCGTATCGGAGGATAATGTAATCCACTCCTCTACAAGGACATATCCGAGGCCCATACATGTGTTCCTTCGAAGACTGAATATGGCCGGCATTGTGCGCGATAGCAAAATATTAAGGGAACACCATCTTGAGAGCTGGCAACGGACCGGGCCGAGAGTCGTGGATTTTGTGGAAGGGGCCTTTCAGTTATTAAGAAAAGAGGCCGTAAAGAAGGTGGGGCTCCTTGACGAGAACATGTTTTACGGTTTCGAGGACGCCGATTACTGCGCACGCATGGAGAAGGGCGGGTGGAAAGTAGTGGCTTACCCGGGTTTTGTGGTAAGGCATCTCCTGCAGGGGATTACGCGAAAAAATCCTTTTAACAAGATGGCCTACCTGCATACGAAGTCATACGTACTCTTCTACCGTAAGCACCGGGCCCTTATCAGAAAAAAGTGTTAAAACCTCTATTCAAACAATGCATCATGCTCGGCCTCTACGGCCTTGGGGCCTTACGGCCCTCACGCCGGCCGGCCGTTATTACATACCACTCCTTTGATGAGAGCGGGTCCCCCGTATCCATAGCGCCAGGCATATTCAGGCGGCATCTTACGATTATCAAGGGGCTCGGTTACGAGACTGTTACGGCGGCGCGTATGGTGGATGCCCTTGAAGGCGGGACGCCGCTGCCAGAGAAGGCCGTTGTCTTGACATTTGACGATGGCTTATGGAATAATTACGAGGTAGCCTATCCTCTCTTAAAAGAGTTCGGCTTCACGGCTACCATCTTCCTTGTTACCGGCTTCACGGCCAGGGCCTCTACGTGGGAAAGAGATCCCGGCATACCTGTCTTGCCGCTCCTAACATGGGATAAGATTAAGGAAATGGAGAGATATGGCATTGATTTCCAGTCCCATTCAGTCTCTCACCCCCATCTTACGAGACTCTCTGATAAGGACCTTGAGAGAGAACTGAATCAGAGCCGCAGCGCCATTGAGGAGAGGCTCGGGGTGAGTGCTCCTATCTTTTGTTATCCATACGGAGAATTTGACGAACGGGTCATGGCAGAGCTTAAGAGGCAGGGCTTTAAGGCGGCCTTTGCCGGTCATCCGGCAAGGGAGTGCCCTCTTTCTTTAAAGAGGGTGGGGAGCGCTCACCTTACAACAGGGCTTGCTTACAGGACGGCCATTAAGGGCGCCTTCCATAACTTTTATTCTTTGAAAAGGACCTTGAAAAAGGTATAATATGATATTAAGTGTTAATCTAAACTACGGAGGTTACAACAAATGAGAAAGCATCTTGTAGGGTTGTTTGTCGTATTGCTGACCGTTGTATTTGCCGGATTAACTGCACCCGTTACGGCCATTGCCGTGGACGACCCTGCCGTCCTTGCCGAGATAGCAGGTATGCCAGATGATCAGTCCACCGCAAGGTGGCTCGCTGATAATCCCGCTGCCGCTGATGCCGCATTTGCCAACGCGGCCTGGCTTGACGCCCATCCCAGGGTGGTTGACTCCATGCTGAAGAATAGGGTATGGCTTGAGAAGCACCCGAAGAGCGCAAAGGCCTTTTACGGAAACCGCCAATACCTAAACAGCCACCCCGATGTGGCTAAAAGGGCATATTCGCACAGGTCGTGGCTTAACAAACACCCTGAAGTGGCCAAGGTGGCCTACTCGGATAGAAAATGGCTCAACAATCACCCCGATGTGGCCGTAGAGGTATATAAGAACAAGGAGTACCTTAACAAGAATCCCAGGGTGGCAAAGGAGCTTTATAATAACAACAAGTTTCTGAGAGAAAACCCCAGGGTGCTCGATGCGGCCTATCAGAACAAGGAGTATTTGAAGAAGAACCCAAAGGTGGCCAAGAAGCTTGACAAGCACAAGGAGTGGGCCGCTAAACATCCCAAGGCCTCCAAGAAAGCCTATAAGAACAAAGGTACCCTGACAAAGCACCCAAAAGCATCGAAGAAGGCCTATAGAAACAGAGGGACTATAAAGAATAATCCAGACAAGGTAAGACGCGCGCGAAGCAATCCCGGCGCGGCGAAAAAGAGGATGCAGCCATAATAGCCTTGTTTTTTGTTTTTAGCAACGTTCCGGGGCCGGCTTAATGCCGTAGGGCCCCGGACCTCTCATGAGGTTGATGTATTTGCCCGGCCTCAATCATCGTCTCTTATCTCATCATGTGAATCTTAAACCATTTCTCAGCATGCCCGCTCTGCCGGGTCAAATTCTTTATTAAAACAGGGGGTAACCTTTGCCGGAAAAGAGAGAGAAAAGATGCCTTGCCGTAGGGCTTGACGGGGTCTCCCGCGGCCTTGTCTCAGAGTATATGGATATGGGCCTTATGCCGCGCGTAAAAGAGATACTATCCGGCGGTTTTACCTTACACGAGATGGACGCCTCCATACCCGACGTATCATCAACGTCGTGGGCTTCATTTTTGACTGGCACTAATCCGGGAGAGCATGGCATATACGGCTTCATGGACCTGAAACCCGGGGCCTACTCCATGTACTTTCCTTCTTATTCACATATAAGCGCTCCTTCTATCTGGGATATTCTCGGAGGCACGGCCGGCGGGAAAAAATCCACACTTGCCAACCGGTACGGAGACCGCTTTCCTGACCCCCTGCGCTCTGTAGTGATGAATGTACCGGAGACCTACCCGGCCGCGCCCATGAACGGCATATTGACGGCGGGTTTTGTCTGCATAGACCTTGAAAAGGGCACTTATCCTGCCTCGGCTTATGATTATCTGAAGTCCATTGGTTACAGGTCCGATGTGGACTCTACAAAGGCCGTCTCCGACCCGGATGGTTTTTTTGAGGAGGTGGACTTTGTCCTTGACCGCAGGGTGGAGGCCTTCGAGCACTTCATGGTGGAGGACCCCTGGGCTCTCTTTATCGCAGTTATTACGGAGACAGACCGGCTCCATCACTTTTTCTTTGACGCGGCCTTTGACGAGACACATAAATATCATGGCCGCTTTATTAACTTTTACAAGAAGCTTGACGATATAATTGGCACACTCTTCGCCCGCTTTCATGACCTTACAGGCGGCGAGGGGTTCTTTATGACCATGTCGGACCATGGCTTTACGGAGCTAAAAAAAGAGGTCTACATAAACACCCTCTTTCAGAAAGAAGGCCTCCTCCATCTTGATGAGTCCAGGGATTATTTTGAGCAGATAAAGGCTCCCACAAAGGCCTTTGCCATGGAGCCGGCAAGGATATACCTGAACCATGAGGGAAAGTACCCCGAGGGCGCGGTTAGCTCCGATGATGTTGCAGGGGTCACTCAGGCGGTAAAGCGGGTCCTTGCTTCGCTTACATTTGAGGGCGAGAATGTCATAAAGCGGATATATGAAAATAACGAGCTATACAGCGGCCAGGAGGCTGATAAGGGGCCTGACCTGGTCTGCCTTGCCAACGACGGCTTTGATCTTAAGAGCACATTTAAGAAAGAGGAGGTCTTTGGTAACGGCAGGTTCACGGGCATGCATACGAGGCACGACGCGCATTCTATCCTCCCCAACCGGGCGGCCCCGGACAAGCGACTTCATATAGAGTCACTTGCCGCCATCATACTTGATTATTTTTCGTCTTAATTTACCCAATACTAAGGAGAAGTTATGGACCAGCTCACAATGCTTGAGAACAAGAGTATTTTTATCATCAGGGAGGCCTATGCCAAGTACAAGGACATAGCGCTTCTCTGGTCTGTGGGAAAGGACTCCACCACCCTCTTGTGGTTATGCCAGAAGGCCTTTTTTGGCAAGATTCCCTTTCCTGTCATACATATTGATACGGGATACAAATTTAAGAAGATGTATGAGTTTCGTGACCACTACGCCAAGGAATATGGTCTCGACCTCATCATTGGGCGAAACGAAGAGTCCATTGCAGGCGGCATGGGGCCCGGCAAGGGCAGCAAGCTCGATTGCTGCAACGAGCTCAAGACCAATGCCCTGAAGCAGACCATCGCAGAGCACGGTTTCAAGGCCCTGCTTCTGGGAATAAGACGGGACGAGCACGGCATTCGCGCAAAGGAGAGGGTCTTTTCCCCCCGTGACGAGGATTTTAAATGGAATTACGAGGACCAGCCCGCAGAGCTCTGGGACCAGTATAAATCCGAGTCCGAGGGCGAGGACCACGTAAGGGTGCACCCCATACT
>JBHHUW010000002.1:0-46657 GCA_046753945.1 Thermodesulfobacteriota bacterium | reverse complement strand
GATAAGGCAGGATTCTTAAGTCTTACATACTGTAAACACAGTGCTGAAGTACCTGCTCCCTGGCTTTATAGAGGGCATTTTTTGCCCTTTAGGCCTTTTTTTACCTTCTTACTTACGTTTTTTATGGCAGCCCTCCTCCACAGACCCCGGCGAGCAGGTAGACAACTGCGCACAAGAAGCTGTGCCAGAATATTGACAAGGTCACAAAAAACTGTGCATGCCTTTAACGCGGGAGGGCCGTCCCTGAAAAAACGGGACGGCCCTGTTATGAAGTGGTTTTGAGGCGGCAGGGGGGGGCGGGATCAAGCTGATATGTATCACTATCTCATGAGGTAATAAGGGAAAAGACTTAAAGAAACTTACGAAGCCATGGCGGTTATAGAGCTAAGCACATCGGCCTCGCCCTTTGTAAGGTTGCATATCTTAACGACATTCTCAATTGGCTCACCGGTTTTGAGGAGATTACGCGCCGCGCTGTAGGCGCCTTCGTCGTCTGCATCAGAAGACGGGGCAGTCTGTATATCAGCAAGGGCCTCGTCCAGCCTCGCGATAATATCTTTAAGCCTCTCCTGTCTTAAAGACAGGTCCTTTTCTCTTCCATTAAGGCCCTCGATACTGCTTCGAAGGGTCATCTCCGCCTCATGGAGGGCCTTCTTGTCTACAGGAGCGGCTGCGCGGCTCTGCCCCTTAATAAGAAAGAGAAGATAGAGTATGGAGGCTGTTAAAAGAACGTCTACTGCCAGCAGTATAGAGCTGTCCATGCCGTCTCCTTCAAGGGCGGCCTCATGCCCGCCTCATGCCATGATATCGAGTCTGTTATCATCCTTCCCGCCTTTGCCGTCTTTATTGGAGCCCTTTTTTTTCTCGTCTTTCTTTTTTTTATTCTCATTAGCGGGACGTTTTTTGTCCACTGGCCGAAGCGGCCTTACCGGCACCAGAGGAGGGGCCGTACCAGGGATACGAATTCCATTATCATCGGCCATAAGACTTCCCTCACTGTATTTAGACTGCAAGAACCATGCCTCTTTTTTCAGTAAATTTCAGACCCAGAGGCATAATCAAGATAAGGCCTTCTGCACCTTCAAAAAAAAACAGGAGGCGTCCCTCTCTTAAAGGACACCCCCTGCATCACTACTGGTATATGTACTGAGCTATGATTGACGCCGCGCTCACCAGCGCCTCATCAGCCCTCGGCTGCGTGGATAAAGTCCTCGCCCGAATCAGCCTGCTCCTCTGTCTTGCCGCCCTTGCCCTGAATGAGCTTGAGCTCGGGGGTGTCCTCCAGGTTCCGGCCCGTCAAGACGAACCTGTCTACAAGCACATGGAGCTCAGTGGCTATCTCGGAGACCCTCCCTGCCGCTCCGGATACATCCGTTATGGCGTCCACATTGGTCTGAGAGGCCTCGGTGATATTCTCCATGCTGCGGGCAATCTCCTCGGCCGTGGCGCTCTGCTCCTCGGCGGCCGTGGCAATCTGGCTTATCATATCGTTTACGTCCTCAACGCCCGTGACTATCTGTGAGAGGGCGTCACCGGCCTCATTGGCCAGTTTTACGCCGTTCTCCACCTTGTTGGTGCCCTCGTCCATGGCGTCAACGGCGCGGGTGGTCTCGTCCTGAATGGTATTAATCATCTCGCCTATCTCTTTAGTGGCCTTTGTAGTGCGCTCGGCGAGTTTTCTTACCTCATCGGCCACCACGGCAAAGCCCCTGCCCTGCTCCCCGGCCCTTGCCGCCTCAATGGCCGCGTTAAGGGCCAAGAGGTTTGTCTGGTCCGCTATGTCGTTGATTACGGATATGATGGTGCCTATCTCCTCGGAGCTCTTCCCAAGGTTCTTGATTGTAGTTCCCGTAACGCCAGTGGATTCAGCCACCTCTTTCATGGCATTTATGGCCTGACCTACGACGTCGCCTCCCTTTGAGGCGATGTCGCGCGCCCCGCGGGCGGCTTCCGTGGCGCTGTGAGAGTTTCTCGCCACCTCTATTACAGCGGCGTTCATCTCCTCCATGGCCGTGGCTACCTGCGCTGCCTGTGCGGACTGGGCGTTTACGCCGTCGCTCATATTGGATGACGACGAGTCGAGCTCGCTTGATGAGGTGCCAAGGCTTGACGAAGAGCTGCCTATTCTGCCCACTATATCGGACATGGAATCAGCCATGGCGTTTATGCTTATACTGAGGCTCGTCACCTCATCACCGGAATAACTCTCCGTGGCGCCTGAATTCACTGAGACCCTGCCCGTAAGGTCGCCCTTGGCGAACTTTTTAACCATCTCCTCTACCCTCTGTATGGGAGCTATTACCTTGCGGCTCGTCCTGTAGAGGAAGAAGACTACAAGTCCCGCCGATACGCAGACCATGGCTATCATGAGATAAAGCACCTGTCTTGCCCTGGCCGTGGCTGAGCTATATATCTTTTCATTAAGGAGAGTGGCGGCCTGAACCACAGAAGGGGTATGCTCATTGGCAATAGAGCGCATATCATTATCAAAGTGGTCTTTCAGGCTTAAGGTCTCGTGTATGGTAGCCTTTCTTACCTTCCATAGCTCCTTCACAGGCCCGATAGCGGCTATTACTTCTCCGGGAACCGGTTTTTTCAGCCCCAGCGCAACTGAGCCGAATTCCAGCCCCATAAGGGTCTCCTCGAAGTTGTTGATAGTTTTATTTATGGCCCCTTCGAGCTCGGCCTTCTGGGCCTCATCAAAGGAAGAGAAGTAACGCTGTGTAAGATATCCCAGCTTTACCGTCCTCATACGCTGAAGGCCGGCGAGGTTGATGCTCCGGCCATATGAGGAGTCGTTGAGTTTAACAAAGGCCTTTATGGCCTTGTTGAGTTTGCCTATCATTACAGGCACCTCGGCGTTCAACTCGGTTAGATTGGCTGTCAGGCCGTCACCGTACTCCATGTTCTTATTAAAGGAGGCGTTCATGGTCTTCCATTTTTTCTCCACCTCTTTAAGCTGAATAAGGGCCGATGGGTCTGTTACGGCAGGTATGCCCTCGGCGCCCTCCCTGAGACCTGTGAGAGTGGCCTCAAAATCCTTCTTCTTGGAGTAAAAGACCGGGTCAAGGGACTCATCATTTGTAAGGATGTGACGCGTAAGCACGTAGCTTATCTCCACTACCCTCTTTCTGAGGCCCCCGGCTACATCTATCTGCTGAAGATTCCTACCCATGGAGCCCACGAGCGAATACACTATTGGTATCTGCACAAGGAAAAAAAGCAGAAGAACGAGAAAACTAATGGAAAATCTTGTCTTTAACGAACTGAAGTTCATTGTTACCCTCCCTGGACAATATAGGTTTTAAAATAACGCCCCATGAAGCGGAGCAGATTACGCGGCTGCTCCGTTAAGTGCATCTCCAAGGGCGTCACGCTCGCTCTCTGTGAGGAGTTTTCCCACATCAAGGAGTATGATAAGCCTCTCGTCAACCTTTCCAACACCGCTTATATAATCGGAGCCCGACCCTGAGACCAGGGACGGCGCCGGCTCCACAGTATCGGCGGGAAGCCTCAGAACCTCAGAGACGCCGTCAACACGGAGACCCACGGTCCTGTCGTTGACGTCAATGACGATTATGCGCGTCTCAGAGGTCTTTTCTCCTGCCTCGAACCCAAACCTCTTTCTGAGATCAATTACGGGTATGACCTTTCCACGCAGGTTTATGACACCTTCCACAAAGTCCGGGGCCCTTGGAACCCTGGTCAGGTCCATATCACGTATAATCTCCTGCACCTTCAGTATGTCTACTGAAAACTCCTCGTTTCCAAGCCTGAAAGTAACAAGCTGCAGAACATCACTGGTATCGCCTTCTACCTTAACTGCCATAACCCTCCTCCTTATTACTTTACTCAAAACATAGGAACAGCATCCGCGCAGTACGCGTGGTTTTATCCTATTCGGCAGAGGCGCCTTTAAACTTTAATCCAGAGAGTAAGAACAGATGCCCCTCTTTTCATTGCGGCCTCTGAGATTAAAGTTTTGCTGTTTTTGCGTCGAAACAATAGGACGTTAGCCATCAGGGAGAAACATCCATAGAGAATACAGGCAGAGGCGCCCCTCTACAGCGCCGCATATATATAACGAAGGACTCCTTTATTGAAGATACGCAGAAGAATTTTTCTGGCCTTTTTTTCCATTGTTCTCTTCTTCCTCGCCGTGGCCGCCGTGGTGGCCGTCTACAACCAGAACCTTCTCTACAGGAGCATTGAGAGGACAGAGACCATACGTGAGGAGGTAGGGGCAGTCACAGAGCTAAGCGCCCTCACCGAGGTCTTTCTTAAATCAGCTGGGCATTACTCCCGAACTGGATATGCGCGTTACCATGAGGAGTTCAAGGGGATTTCCCCTCTGGTTGAAGGCCTTATCATAAGTATGTCACGGGCCCATTACTCCCCGGGCAGAGAGCCTGACGCGGAGATGGTCCGCGCAGAAGAGAAGTTTTTAGGAGACATCTCTACGGCCTGGACCGCGGTAAAGGATATCTCCGAGAAGATTTTTTCCATAAAGGACCCGGGGCAGGATAAGAGGGCCGCAGAGATGGCCGCGGAGATAGAGGGAAAATGGGGGCCCTCCCTGTTGAGCTCCCTCATGGGGTGGCGCGATATTGAGTTGCAGGAGCTTACCGCCAACTCGGAGTCGCTGAAAAGGGCCTGGAGCGGCTCGTGGAAGGTAATGACCGCGGCGGCCATATTCCTCTTATCCATGGGCCTCTATATGAGCTGCCTTCTCTCCAGACGTCTCACTGCCTCTATGAAGGCCATAAGAGGCATGGTAGATGATATGACCTCGGGCCGCGAGATCAACGCAATGAAGGTTAAACCCGGCTACGACCTTGAGGGCCTCATATTAGCCTTTAACGCCATGAAGGTCACTGTGGACGAGACCCGCAGCAGACTGGAACGCTCGGCAAAACGCTACAGAAGTCTTATCCAGACGGCTCCTGACGCCGTTTTTCTTCTGGACCCACGGGGCAGGAGGATAGTGGAGGCCAACGGCGCGGCGGCTCTGCTCACGGGATACGGAGCTGAAGAGCTTGCCGGGTTATCCATTGATACTGTGCACCCCCTATGCGAGAAGGCCGGCTGCGCCGGTGTGCTCACACTGGCCACTCCAGGAAGCCGCGGTGAGTGTGAGAACTCCTTCATAATAAGAAAAGACGGGGTAAAGGTTCCCGTGGTCATAACGGCCTCGCGCGTGAATATAGACGAAGGCGAGCTGGAGCTATGCTTTCTCCGCGACGTTACTGAGCGGGTCGCCCTGGAAAAGGTCCGTGAGGAATATACCGTTCAACTTGAACTCGAGGTAAAAGAGCGTACAGCCAGCCTTGAAAACTCCGTCAGAGAACTTGAATCCTCAAAAAAGTCCGTTATGGACCTCCTTGAGACCGTAAAGAGCAGCAAGAAGGAGTGGGAAGATACCTTTGACAGCATACCTGACCCCATCTTTATCCATGACAGCAGCTTCAGGGTTGTTAAATGCAACATGGCCTATCAGAGGCTGGCGGCCATGCCATTCAATGAAATAGTAGAGAGGCCCTACTATGAGGTCTATCCCGTTATGGAAGGACCTTTCTCCATATGCGCCAGAGAAAAAGAGAGTTTTTGCAGAATTGAAGAGCAGGAGATAAGCCTTGGCAGGGATACTTTCTACAGAATCAGATATATACCGCTTCGGGACAGAGAGGGTAAATTCACATACTCGCTCCACCTCATGGAGGATATCAGCGAGGAGAAAAAGAACCTCATGCGCATTGAGCAGGAGGTCTCCCTTAACAGCCGGCTTCTCAGAATAGCCGAGGCAACGGCCAAGACCACCAACCTTGACCTCCTTCTAAAGGAGATAGTCTCTTGCGTCATGGATATACTCTCGGCCGATATGGTTGCCGCATACCTGGGCGATGATGAGACCCGGTCCTTTATCCCCTGTCACGGCGCGGGTATTGAGAAAATGCACGCGCCTATCTTCAATAGCGAACCTGTTGACGGCAGGAGCCACGCAATCATAAAGGCCCTTGAGACAGGGGAGATATGTGTCCTCTCCGCCGCCGACCAGGTGGATATGAACAACGTCTTCGGTGACAACAGGTTTGTCAGATGCCTTGATGGTAACGCCACCATAGCCGTAATACCCATAACCTACAGGGATGCCTACCTGGGGCTCATCGTAGCGGCTTACAATAGTACCAACGGGGCGCCACGCGAGATAGGCCGGAGGGAACTCAGCCTAATGAGCGGGGTTGCAAGCCACGCCTCCGTGGCCATAGACGAGACCCGTCTCTACAAGGACTCAATAAACAAGACAATGGATCTATCGAGAAAGATAATAACCATCAGGATGCTGGGCGAGATAGACCGTTCCATACTCTCGGCCTCAAACACCGACGAGATACTGGAGACCTCGGCGCAGATGATATCCCGCCTCGTTCAGTGCGATGGGGCCGATGTATGGACCGTAAGAGAGAGCCGCCTTGTATACACTGCGGGCCACGGCCTTACGCTGGCAAAAAAAGGCTTTTCCTTTGATCCCTCCGGCACTGTCTTCAGTGAAGTTATGAAGGACGCCATGCCATTCTCGAGAGGAGATCTCGCGGAGATCAAAGAACCTGCAAGTATTGAAAAAAACTTTATAACTCAGGATCTTCACTCCATCATCATAATACCCATTACTGTAAAGTACGAGATTAAGGGTCTGCTGAACGTCTGCTCGCGCCGTCTCTCGGCCTTTGGCTCCGAGGATCTCTCAACGCTTGAGAAATTCACATCACACATAGGCGTAGCTCTTGAGAACACGCGCCTCATAAGCGATCTTGAGGGGCTCTTCCTCGGCACCGTGCGGACCCTCTCCAAGACCATAGACGCCAAGAGCCCCTGGACCCGCGGCCACTCCGAGAGGGTAACGGAGATAGCCATACGCATTGGCAGAAGAATGAAGTTCAAAAAAGATAAATTAAGGGACCTTGAGCTGGCAGGGCTGCTCCATGACATAGGAAAGATAGCTACCTATGAGGCCATACTGGATAAGGCTGGAAAGCTCTCTGATACCGAGTATGAACAGATAAAAAAACACCCTGTAAAGGGCGCCGAGATACTCTCACCTCTAAAACAGCTCAAGGACATCATACCCGGCATAGAGTACCACCACGTCTGGTACGACGGCAGAGGGTATCCTGATGCGGGCATCAGCGGCAAGGATATTCATCCCTTTGCGCGCATACTCTCTGTTGCCGATACCATAGACGCCATGAGCGCGGACCGTCCCTACAGAAAAGGCAGGTCCATAGACGAGGTGGTAGCCGAGCTCAGAAGGTGCTCGGGCACACAGTTCGACCCCGAGGTGGTAGAGGCCTTTTTATCCACCATAAGATAAGTGCATTATACTCAGAACAGGACTTAACTTTAAGAGCCCTTTTACCGTTATATATAATAAGTACTGAGGCGGCTTAAAGCTAATCTACTCAGTCAATAAGTGAGAGTGCGCCCAGGCACCAGGGCCGGCAGCGGGGCCCTCTACACGGCATCAGTCTTAAGATTATATTGAGACATTAATCTACCCCTAAAGAGAAAAAGGCGGTAACTCATGAGCAAAGAGAAAAAGGCGGAACTAAAGAAAAAGGTAGATACCATAATGCAGGGCTCCACCACGCCCGATGTCTTCAAAAAGGTCATGGCAGTAGCCGAGGACGAGAATGCCTCGGTAAACGACCTGAAGACCATTATTGAACACGACCCCGTAATTGTAACCAAGGTTCTCAGCATGGCCAACGGGGCGTACTTCTGGTTTCCAAGAAAGATAAGCAGCGTGAGCCAGGCCATACTCGTACTGGGATTCAACATGGTAAAGACACTTGCCGTATCCACATCCATCTTTTCAGGGCTCTCTGCCGGAAATATGCGGGCCGTCAACATGCTCTGGTCCCACTCCTTCATAGTGGGAGTAGCCTCTGGGCTCATAGCCAAGGAGAGTATGGCCGTGGACAGCGACTCGGCCTTTATCACGGGGCTCCTCCACGACATCGGCAGGGTAGTCATGTTCCAGATTTTTGGAGAGGAGTACCTCAAGGTATCAGGTGATACACGTGAGGGGCTTCTGCAGCGTGAGGAAAAGGTTTTTGGGGCCTCACACCCAGAGGTGGGCGGATGGCTCGCCGAGAGGATAAACCTGCCCGAGGGCTGTGTAAGGTCTATAACATTCCACCACAACCCCTCGGAATGCCCCGTGGACAAGGAAGACCCGGCCCTTGAGTACCTGCCCCATGTAGTGTATCTGGCGGATTTTATTGTCTCGGACACGGGCAGAGGCCTTGACAGCGACTGCGAGGTATCACAGAACCACGCCTGGGTCCTTCAATCAATTGGTATGGAAAACAAGATACTGGAAATACTCGAAGAGGTAAAAGAACGCGTGGAAGAGCTGAGATTACAGGAGTGCTCATAATGAGAGGCGGTAGAGGCCGCAATGCTATGCAGGTCTTAAGGCAGAGAAAAGAGTAAACCCCAGCCCTCTTACCCCTGCCCCCTGCCACCTGCACACTTGACCACCTGCCCGGAGATTGCAGACCCTGCCAATCCCAGTCCCCAAAACCACCTATACACCTCCCCCTCTTGCCCGCCTGCCCACTTGCCCGCCTGCCCACTTGCCGCCTCAGCGCGCCAGGACTATATCAACACGCCTGTTCCGGCCTCTCCCAACAGAGGTGGCGTTTGGAACAAGAGGCCTGTACTCGCCATAGCCCGTAGCCGATATCCTGATGGGATCAAAGGCATAACGGTCTACGAAAAATTTGAGCACAGTAAGTGCCCTGGCGCTTGAGAGGTCCCAGTTAGAGGAGTAGGTCTTATTCCTCGTAGGCACGTTATCCGTATGCCCCTCTATCTTTATATCGCCCTGAAGGCCTTTTAAGGTCAAGGCAAGCTCCGAGAGCACTTCATCAGCGCCGGCGCTAAGATCGGCGCTGCCGGACTTGAAGAGCGTACCACCGGGGACCCTGATAATAATACCCTTTTCTGCCATAAGAACCTTGAGCTTGCCGTCCCTGGAGAGTCCCTTTACTGATTCCACCAATCCGCGGTACTTGCCAGAAAATCTTCTCTGGAAATCAAGGCTTAAGGAGGAGGCATCACCTGCGGCCAGGGGAAAAGGCCTGGCAGGGTCAAAGACAGACTGCTTAAATGCCGAAGAGAGGGCGCCGCTGAACCTCTGGAACTTGGCCTCATTAAGGGAGGATATGGCGTACATGCTCGTAAAAAAAGCAAAGAGAAGGGTTATGAAATCCGCATAGGATACAAGCCACCTCTCGTGATTACCGCCTGAATGTCTCTTTCTCTTTCTGCGGGAGCGCATAATTAACCCATATCTGAAAAGAGTTTTTCGGGGCTCTTAAGAAAACCCTGGAGCTTTTCCTTGAGGCTTCTTGGATTTTCACCTGTTGATAATCCAATGAGACCCTCTATAATCAGCTCCTTTACAATGGATTCCTCACGCACCCTCTTCTTTAACTTCTCCGCTATGGGCAACCAGAAGAGGTTGGCCGAGCCCACGCCGTAGACCGTGGCCACAAAGGCCACGGCTATGCCTGCGCCAAGCATATCTGGCTCTGCCAGGTTTTCCATGACATGAATAAGACCCAATACAGCCCCGAGGATACCTATGGTGGGAGCGTATCCTCCGGCGCTCTCAAATACAGTGGCCGAGGCCTCGGAATATTCCTCGGAGTACTCAAGCTCTATCTCAAGTATCTCCCTGATTCGCTCGGGCTCCATGCCGTCTATAACAAGCTGAAGGCCTTTTTTTAAAAATGGATACTCAACCTCGTCAAGCTCCTGCTCCAGGGCCAGCAGACCATTGGTCTTGGAATAGACTGCAAGGCCGTCTATATACGTAATCACCGAGGCGGGTCTCATGGCCCCCGTGAAAAAAGCCTTTCTAAGGTCTTTAATGGCCTGTACAAATGTGCCAAGAGGGCTGGATATAAATACGGCCCCTATGGTGCCGCCAAAGACTATGAGGGCCGCCGTGGGCTGAAGCACGGATTCAAGAGAGCCGCCGTCAAGTATCTGGCCGCCTATCAGGGCCGATAGCCCCAGTAATATGCCGGCAATAGTAAGAATATCCATGAGGGACGTGTATCTCCTTTTTTAAGACCAACGCCGGCATCTCATATCATGTTAACAATCTCAGCAGCTATCTTATCAAGGGATACCACCTTGTCGGCCCTGCCGTCATCAATAACAGCCCTCGGCATACCGTAGACTGTGCATGTCTCCTCGCTCTGTACAAGGGTCTTGCCTCCCTGACTCTTCACCTCGCGCATACCGAGCCTGCCGTCATAGCCCATTCCGGTGAGAATCACGCCAAGGGTCCTGCCGTTAAAACACGCTGCCACCGAGGCTACGGCAATATCAACAGAAGGCTTATAGAGGGCATCAGGGGGCTCATGGTTAATCTCAATGCGTACCTCGGCGGCTCCTTTTCTTACGTACCTTGTCTGCGCTCCGCCGGGGCAGACAAGGACACGGCCCACCTTTACCTCTTCATCATTAACGGCCTCGGCTACGGGCATACTGCATACGCCGTTAAGCCTCTCGGCAAAAGCCATGGTAAATTGCCCGGGCATATGCACTACGACGAGCACTGATACCTTAAGCCCCGGGGGGAGCCCGGAGAGAACATTCTGTATTGCCTTGGGGCCCCCTGTTGAGGCGCCTATTACCACGGTCTTTATGGCCTGCGTAGCAAAACTCCTTGGTTTTCCGGCCGCAACAGCCGGCCTTGCCGCCGGAGTGCGCTCCCGTGCCAGAGCAGGCCTGGCAGCGGCCACGCGCGATTTCGGCCCGGACCTGCCAAAGGTCCTTATCTTAGCCACAAGGTCTTTCTCTATCTGCATTACATCAAGAGCCGAGTTGTCGATATTTTTGGAGATATAATCAACAGCGCCTTTATCAAGGGCGTCAAGGGTGGCCTTTGCGCCGTCTTGAGAGATGGAGCTCACCATTATGATAGGCACAGGGGCGCTGCGCATAATCTCAGCCGTAGCGTCTATGCCGTTCATCCGGGGCATCTCAATATCCATGGTCACCACGTCGGGCCTGAGTTCCAGGGCCTTTTCAAGACCCTCTACTCCGTCCCTGGCCATGCCGACAATCACAATATCATCATAAGCCTTTAACATCCTCTTCAGCATGCTCCGCATAAAAGAGGAATCATCTACTATAAGAAGCCTTATCTTAGCCATTACTTAAGCTCTCCCCGCACACCATTGAGGTTAAACTTTTCGCTATCCGTCCTTACCCGCCTCAGGAGGCAAGGGCCAGTTTTCGTACCGTTAAGACCGATGCCACGTCGAGGATAAGCACCACCTTGCCGTCGCCGGTAATGCTCGCTCCGGCCACGCCCTCGGTGCCCTTCATATACTCACCCATGGACTTCATTACAATCTCCTCCTGACCGTACAGCTCATCAACGAGAAGACCAAAGCGTTTTTCGCCGACACCAATAACAACCAGATAAATTTTACCGTTATCAGCAACCTGCGAAACAGCGCCGGGCCTTACAATGGACTGAAGCCTTGCCACCGGCAGGACACTATCCCTGATGCGCACAACCTCGCGGCCCTCAATGGTCTTTACGTCCTGAGGGCGAAGCCTGATATTCTCAACAACATTGGCCAGCGGTATTCCGTATATTTCATCACCGGATTTCACGATAAGTATCTGTATGATGGCCAGCGTCAGCGGGAGGCGGAAGATTATCTTCGTACCAACCCCCACCTCGGACTCTATATTGATAAGGCCGTTGATGTTGGTTATGCCTGTCTTTACCACATCCATGCCCACGCCGCGCCCGGAGATATCGCTTACCTTCTTCACGGTGGAGAACCCGGGCCTGAAGATCAGCTCCAGTGCGTCCTTTGAAGAGAGTTTAGAGGCCTCTTCAGGGGTAATAACTCCCTTGCCAATGGCGGATTCCTTAATGGCCTCAGGGTCCATACCCTTTCCGTCATCCTCTACGCAGACAACGATATTCTGCCCTTCCTGGCTGGCCGAGAGTGAGATGGTACCACAGGCGGGTTTGCCCGCGGCCTGGCGCTCAGCCGGGGACTCTACGCCGTGGTCCACGGAGTTTCTTATAAGATGTATAAGGGGATCACCGATTTCCTCGATAACGGTCTTGTCAAGCTCTGTATCCTCACCTGAGACCTTGAGCTCAATTTCCTTCTCGCCGGACCGCGCCAGATCTCGCACCATACGCGGAAACTTATTAAAGACCCTTGCTATTGGCTGCATCCTCATCTTCATTACAGCGAGCTGAAGGTCTGATGTAACAAGGTCGAGCTGGGCTATGGCCTCATCCGTATGGTTTAGTATATCTTCTTCCATCCTCGAGTCACATAGCTGCGAACCAAGACGCATGAGCCTGTTGCGCGATAAGACAAGCTCGCCGACAAGGTTAAGGACCTCATCGAGTTTGACTATCTCCACCCTGATATTCTGCTCTTTTTCCTTATGAACGATGGGTGTCTCTTTTTTTTCTACTGCCTGCTCCGGCGCTTTGCCGGAGGCTTCGCCTGCCTGCTTTGTCTCTTTTTCAACGGTTACCGTCTCCGCAGCCGCAGTCTCCCCTCCCTCAAGTATGGCCTTCATGAAATCAACGGAAGGTGAGATGCCTTCAACGCGGCCGGTCTTTATATTGGCGAGAATTTCTTTAATAATATCCATAGCTTTAAGGACCGCGTCCATTATATCTTCTGTAACAGTGAGCTCGCCCTTTCTAAGCTTATTGAGCACGTCTTCAGTGACATGCGCTATCTCCACAAGCTTCTGGAAGCCGAGAAAACCGGCGGCGCCCTTTATGGTATGGGCGCAGCGGAATATCTCGTTTAAGAGGTCCTTATTGCCTGGGTCCTTCTCCAGGGCAACAAACATCTGGTCAAGTGACTCAAGGGATTCCTCGGACTCAACTATAAACTCATCAATTATCTCATCCATCTCATTGGAAGGCTCGCTCATACAGCAATCTCCTTTTGCAGCCAGGGGGTGGGGCTGCTCTTACTTAACCGAGTTTCTCGAATATGCTGTCTATCTTCTCTTTCAAGACGGCGGCGGTAAAGGGTTTTACAACATAGTTGTTTACCTTGGCCTGAACCGCGGCCACCACCTTCTCCTTCTCTGCCTCTGCCGTAACCATAAGTACGGGCATGTCCTTGATGCCCTCGGTCTGCCTCACGGCTTTCAGGAGCTCAATGCCAGGCATGTTTGGCATATTCCAGTCCGTTATGATGAAGTTAAAGCCGCCTTCCTTGAGTTTTTCCAGAGCCATGGCGCCATCCTCGGCCTCCTCCACATTGGTGTAACCAAGCTCCCTTAAAAGATTCTTTATGATCTTCCTCATGGTGGCGAAGTCGTCTACTACGAGTATCTTCATATTCGCGTCAGCCATCTCTCCTTCTCCTTTTTTTTTGGTCTCTCCAGGGTTAAATTCCTGCTCATTGCAACAATCCACTCAGAAGAGACCTTAAATGCCCGCAAAGTCTGCGAAAAGTTTATATTTTCCTGCAACGATATCTGTCCGGCATATGACCGCCATAGGGCTCAGTGTATAAGTTTTTCTATCTCTCCAATAAGGTCCTCGGCCTCAACGGGTTTTACAAGATAGGTGCTCACTCCGGCCTCTGCTGCGAGACGCCTGTCCTCATCGCCTGCTTCCGTGGTAAGCATGATAATGGGGATATGCCTGTAATCCACAATGTCCCTAACGTTCTTTACGAACTCAAGTCCGTCCATAAGAGGCATGTTCAGGTCCGTGATGATAAGGTCAACATCAGGGCCGGCAAGCTTTTCAAGGGCCTCAACACCGTTAGTGGCCCCAAGAATGCTGTACCCCTTGTGCTCTATCATGAATGAGAGCAGCTTCCTTGTTACGCTGCAATCATCAACTACGAGTATCTGTTCCATCGTCACCCCCGCGTTACGTCTTTTTATATACAAGCGTATGCCCCATCTTCACAGGAGTAAAAAGCCTCGTCAGGTTATTAAGGGACTCTGAAAAACCAAGAAAGAGATATCCACCGGGCCGCAGGCTGTCGTAGAGATGTGTAAGAACGGCCTTTCTTGATTGGTCATCAAAATAAATAAGAACATTCCTGCAAAAGACCACGTCCACGCTCTTTATGGAGCCCATTGCCTTTCTGTCCATCATATTTATCTTCTTAAAACTTACGCTATCCTTTACCTTTTTCACCACGGAGTAGTTCTCGTTGGTCTTGAAAAAATACTTCTTCTTTACAACATCGGGCACATTCCTGAGGGCATACCCCTCGTAAGTTGCCCTTCTGGCCGAGTGAAGCACGCCATCGCTTATATCAGAGCCGATTACACTTATGCGCCAGCCCTTCAGATGGAGGCCCTTTTCCATCATCATCATGGCCAGGGTATAGGGCTCCTCACCTGTTGAGGAGGCCGAGCTCCAGACGCGCAGATCTTTAATAACGTCCCTCTCTCTTCTCTTGATGACATCGGGTATTACACCGTTAATAAAACCATCGAGCTGAGGCCGGTCTCTGTAAAAACTCGTCTCATTGGTGACCATGCAGCCTATGAGCCTGTTCATCTCAGCTTCTTTATTCTTGTCGTATATGAGGTAATAATAGTAGTCCTCGAAACTCTTGAGCTTCATGGCCGCAAGTCTACCAGAGAGCCTCGTCTCAATAAGATAGCGCTTGGACTCTGATAAAGAGATGCCGCACCTCTTGTAGATGAGGTCCCTGAAGAGCACGAATGTCTCCACGGAAACACTTGGACGTGTCTTAGCCCTGCCTACTAACACCCCATGACCTCCATTGCTTTTACTATTGCATCACGCATACTTGGCTCGGCATCCTCATACATGGACTTAAGTATTGGACGGGCCCTCTTTGAGTCTATTCTGGCAAGCGCCCCGGCAACGGCGGCCTGCACCGGAGGTTCATCATCACGGAGCATATCTATGAAAGTGTCTTCGGCATCCCTGTCCAGCATATCTCCAAGCAGGGTGACGGCGTGATACCTTACCCAGAGGCTGCTGTCACTGAGCTTATCGCGAAGCGCCTCGCGGAGCTCATCGGTGATGACGGCGTTCATGGAGTCCATCATGGCTATGCACATCTCCTCGTCACCGAGGCGCAGCCCCTGTATAACGGGCTCCAGCGCATCAGGCACACCAAGCATGGCCAGAGAGACATAGGCCGTCTTTCTTACTGCGGGGTCTTTATCTTCAATGGCCTTCTTAAGGGGCTCCGTAGAAGCCTCTCCCCCCATAACCCCAAGGCCCCTGCATCCCATCTCACGAAGGTCCTCACGCTCGCAGGCGAGAAGTTCAGTAAAACCAGACCTCACCTTCTCTCTGCCCATTCCTGCAAGGGCGTCGGTTATTCCCTCAATGACATCCCTGTACCTTTCCTTGATAAGCATGGCAAAGAGGTTATCAGATGCCTCCTCTCCAACGACTCTGGCAAGAGTCCTTGCCGCTATCTTTCTTACATGACCATCAGAGGAGTATATGGATTTATAGAGCATGTCCACTGACTCAGCCGAGCCTATACTTTCTACTGTAAAGAGTATGGCCCTGGCTTCGTCCCTTACGCCTCTGGCCAGACAGTTCTCAAGCACAGGCAGGGCCTCCACTGCCCTCAACCTTCCCACAAGCCTGATAAGGGTTATGGTATTTTTGCCGCCCTTCCTTATCCCTTCCAGCACCTCCGCAGGAAGCTCCCTTCCGGCGCATAATTCGGCCATGGCGCTTATTACATACTCCTCGGTATCCTCATCAAGTTCGTCCTGAGAGTCCATGAACTCCAAAACCCTGCTTATACCTCTATGGTCTCTTAAAAGGACAAGACCTCGAATCGCCGTCTTCCTCTTTTCAATATCCAGGTCCAGAGTGGCGCTATCAAAAATTTTAAATAATTTTTCTCTAAGATCAACGCACTTGTTTACATCCCAGGCGGCATCTGCGGCCTTTTCCAGTATCTCCACTATTGAGGCAACAGGAAAAGTATCGTCCTCATTTATGAAGTCTCTCATGGTCATGAGTATCTCGTATGAGTTGGCCGTAGTGGCCATCCTTGAGAGGGCGTCAAGAGCGGCGTCCTTCACCACGCCGTTCTCCTCTCTCAGTATCTCCAGAAGTGGTTCAAGCTGCCTGAGGTCTCCAAGAAGCCCCAGCGCCTCTACGGCGGAGAACCTCACCCACTGCTCCTCATCACCTATGGCCTCCATAATATAGCGGGCAGCCCCGTATGGCCTGGCCATACCCATGTAAAGGGCCACAGCCCCCCTTACATTGGCATTGGGGTGGCCAGTTAACCCGGCCACCTCTGCCACAGACGCGGCCTCACCTGTGGCGGCAAGTATATCAACGGCGAACTTTACTACATCATCGTCTTTATCGCCCAGCATGGCGCTGACCATGGGTGTGGAGGCCCTTCCCGTGCTTATCAGTATCTCCATGGCCCTGTTACGGAGCCTGGCCTCGCTGGCTCGAAGCAGCGGCGCAACAGCCTCGGCCACCTCTGTTCCACCTATACTCATAAGGGCGTTCATAGCCGCTTCAGAGACGCCGTGGTCCAGATCGCCAAGGGCCGCGGTAAGGGGGTCCACAAAGGCGGCAAGGGCTCCTGAGTCGCCTATCTCTTCACAGGCAAGCCTGCGAACCAATGGGTCCTCGTCCTTAAGCTCCTCTAATAAACGCTCTGTATTAGCTGTATTAGCCATTAAAAGTCACCTTACAGTCATCTATGGCGTCCCTGTACAGGCGCCGCGGTTCATATAAGCTTAATATCTTCCTGAACAGACCTTACCATTCTGGCCTTCAGCCTGTGCATGGCCTGGCTGTGGAGCTGGCATACCCTTGACTCGGTAATCTCCATGACCCGGCCTATCTCCTTTAGCGTAAGTTCGTTAAAATAATAGAGCGAGACTATGAGTTTCTCTTTCTCGGGAAGCGCCTCAATAAGAGATGCCAGGGTGTTTTGCAGCTCGCTGAACCTTGCAGAGGCCATGGGGTCGGCGCCATTGGGGTCTTCAATGCATTCAAGGATGTCCATCTTGGACTCGCTGTCCGGGGCAAGGTCCTCGATATGTATGAGGCTATAGGCGCTCACCTTGCCGAGAAGCCCTCTCAGGCCCTCCACAGAGAGGTCTAAAAAATCAGCCACATCCTTCTCGCTGGCCGGACCTCCTGTTCTTTTCTCAATCTCGCCATAGGCCCTCTTGAGCATATTGGATTTTTCCCGCATAGAGCGCGTCATCCAGTCCATGCCCCGAAGCTCATCCATGATAGCCCCTCGTATCCTTATCGACGCATAGGTCTTAAACTTTATACCCCTTGTGGCGTCAAACTTGTCAATAGACTCAAGAAGACCTATGGTCCCGGCGCTCATAAGATCATTTACATCTATATGTGGCGGCAGGTGAACGGCTATATGATGTGCGATTATCTTCACAAGCCTGATATTCTCCATCATGAGATTCTCCCTCTCCGGCTCTGCCATGAGAGGTTTCCTCTTTTTTTTCGCCATCTTTTTCATCTTGCCTGACCTCAGAGGGCCCCTTACAGGCGCCTTGCTCTTATTGAGTTGTCCTTTCATAACGAATCAACCTGCATGTTTAGCATGTTTTTCCAGAATAGCTGCATTCCCCCCTTTGGGGCCGTCTCAGCAGGCATGCTCAGTAGTTTTTCCGATATGCCCTTGATACACCGGCTTGCCGGAGTATCGGGAAACATCTCGACTACGGCCCTCTGGTTTATAACGGCCCTGGAGACCTTCTCGTCCTGAACGACGCAACCCAGGTACTCAAGAGAGACATTAAGAAACCTGCTGGCAACGAGGCTGATAATGCTGTAGATATTCTTTCCCTCCTTCTCGCTGCGGGCCGTATTGACAAGGAGCTTAAAGCTCTTTTCCCCGTGCTTTTTCATAAGCACCTTCATAAGGGCGTAGGCGTCTGTAAGAGAGGTGGGCTCAGGAGTTACTACTACGATTATCTCGTGGGCCGCGGTATTAAAGAACATCACGTTGCCCGATATCCCTGCCCCGGTGTCTATCATCATAATATCCACGTCCTTATCAAGGGACTCCATGCTTGAGGTAAGGGCAAGTCTCTGCTCGGTATCAAGGCTCGTAAGCTCCTGTATGCCCGATGCCGCGGGAATGACCATGATGCCTTCGGGCCCCCTCACCATTACGTCCTCTATTGTCTTTTCACCGCGGAGCACGTGGTTGATGTTATACTTCGGCGATAGACCCAGCATTACATCGAGGTTGCAGAGGCCAAGGTCCGCGTCAAAGACCAGCACCCTCCTGCCCCTGCGGGCAAAGGATATGGCCAGGTTGACAACGCAGTTTGTCTTGCCCACTCCGCCCTTGCCGCTTGTTACGGAGATAACCCGTACAACGGAGCCATCACTACGCGAGCCTTTGCCTGCCCCGCCTTTATCCGCCACGCCCTTGCCCGCGGCTCCTTTTTGCGGGCCTGTTTTTTTCTCTTCTACAATTTCTTTCATTAAAAACCCCTTTTCACGGACGGACCGGATTTTCACTGACCACGCCGTAGTTTAATACCCTTATTCCACATTCGCCTGCCTCAAGCGCCCCTCTCGTAACAACCATAGCCCCCTTATGCCCCAACCCATGGCCCGCATTTACTCTATGCGGGCATGAGGTACTTTAAGACCTCCTTCTTTGTAGCCGCCATAAGGTCACCGGGCACCTTCTGACCTGTACCGAGGTAACTAATAGGCCTGTCTGCAAGAGTGGATACGCCGAGCATCTGTCCAAATGAACGGGACTCGTCAAGTTTCGTAAAGGTAATGGCATCCACGGGCAGGGATGAAAAGCCCCGGACGCTCTCATTAAGGGACTCATCTCTCTCGCGAACGCTGAGCACAAGGTTAAACTTCAGCTCCGGAGTAAGGTCCGCCATCTCACGAAGTTCTCTTATATAATCCCTGTTCCTCACATTCCTGCCCGGCGTGTCTATAAGTATCAGCCCGGCATCACTGTGTATCTTCATGAAGGCGGCAAGCTCCGCTGTTGTGGAGGCCACCCCAACAGGGGCCCCTATCATCTTTCCATAGGTCCTCAGCTGTTCCGGCGCGCCTATTCTCAGTGTGTCCATTGTAAGAAGCGCGGTCTTCTTTTTTTTCTTCAGCACTTCCATGGCCGCCAGTTTGGCTATGGTCGTTGTCTTTCCCGCCCCGGCCGGGCCTATGAAAGAGATTACCCTTCCACCCATCATGGGGTCCTTTACCATTATCTTCTCTCTTATCTCTCGCCTCAGCACCTCGCGAAGGAGGTTCACCTCATTAGCGCCCGTTGCGCGGCCTTTTACTACCTCGTCCTTTTTAGCGGCGCTTGCGAGAAGGGCCAGAGTAAGGGAGTTTCCAAGGCCATTGGCCAGCATCTGCCTCTTAAGTACGGTAATGGCCTCTCCCTCGGCCTTGTTCTTTAATGAGATGGAGATAAGAAGCTCCTTTATCTCCCTCATTTCCTCCTCAATGCGCCCCACCACGGCCTCGGAGGGCATGGGCGCCGCAGGACCGGAGGCCGGTATCTCGTTATCCACACATGCCACAACCTCCGAGCCCCCGTCAGCGAGTTTCCTGGTCTCCACTATAAGGGCCTCAGGACCGAGCTCCTTTTTTACCGCTGCAAGGGCCTCCCTTGGTGATGGCGCCCTGAATCGTCTCATCTGCATATTAAAGCCTCACTACCTTTAAAGTCTGAACCCGTGAGTCCCTTGCCAGCTCGTTGTGCGACAATACGGGTATGGACGCAAGAGACCTCTCCGTAAGCCTGCGTAAAAATCTCCTTATATCTTTTGATGTTAGTATGACAGGGCGGTATCCCATGGCAGTAACTTCCCTGACACCCTCCTCTATCTTCTCCATGATGGAGCGGGCAACTCCCGGCTCAATGGTAAGGTAGAGGCCCTGGGGAGTCTCACGGAGAGATTTTTCCATGACATCCTCCACCTCGTGACCCAGGACCACGGCTCGCAGTGTGCCGTCATCGTCCTGAAAGGTCCTTGAGATCTGCCTTGCAAGCCTCATTCTCACGTACTCAGTCAAGAGGTCTGTATCCTTTATTGCGGCGGCGTAATCGGCCAGGGTCTCAAGTATTGTCTGCAGGTCTCTAATAGAGACCTGTTCACCAAGAAGGTTCTGCAGCACCTTGTGCACGCCTCCAAGAGTTAGCAGCCCGGGCACCAGTTCTTCCACCACCTTGGGGCTTGTCTCGGCAAACCTGTCAAGGAGGACCTGCACATCCTGACGGCCCAGTATCTCGCCTGTATGCTCCTTAATCAGTTCCGTAAGGTGAGTGGCGATAATGGCCGCGTGGGGCACTACGGTGTAGCCCATGACCTGAGCCTTTTCTGTGCTCTCATCAGGGACCCAGACAGCGGGCAGACCAAAGGTGGGGTCCTTGGCCGGGGCCCCCTCAAGGCCGGGTCTGGCATTACCCGGGTCTATGGCAAGTGAGTTTCCGGGCATTAGCTCCGCCCTTGCCACCTCAATGCCCTTTATGAGAAAGACGTACTCCGAGGGCCTCACATCAAGGTTATCCTTTATATGCACCGGGGGCACAATAAGGCCCAGGTCCTCGGCAATGTGGCTTCGTATGGCCCTTATGCGTTCGAGAAGATCGCCGCCGCCTGATGAGTCCACAAGGGGTATAAGGCGGTAACCCACCTCAAGAGAGAGCGTATCGAGACGGGGTACAAACTCAAGGGGCTCTGAAGATGATGCCTCCTCCACCTCCTCGGCCTCTACAAGATCGTCCTCCTCGGCCTCTACAAGGCCGCCAAAGCGGTGTATTATAAAGGCAAGGCCTCCGGCGAGCAGAGAGAGGATAAAAAAGGCCAGGTGCGGCAGGCCCGGCACAAGGGCAAAGAGAAAGAGTATGGCCGAGGCTACCATTGCGGGCCTGGCATCAGAGGTAAACTGCCTGCCTATGGTCTTGCCAAGGTCATGGCTCGATGAGACGTGCGATACGATAACACCTGCGGCCGTTGATATGATAAGGGCCGGTATCTGAGCCACGAGGCCGTCGCCTACGGTAAGTATGGTGTAGGTCCTGGCGGCCTCTCCGGCCTCCATTCCGTGCTGAAATACACCGATAAAGAGGCCCCCAAAGATATTTATAACCGTTATCAGGATACCGGCCACGGCGTCGCCGCGCACAAACTTGCTGGCACCGTCCATGGAGCCGTAAAAATCCGCCTCAAGGGCTATGTCCGTGCGCCGCCGCCTCGCCTCGTCGTTGTCAATTAAGCCTGCGTTAAGGTCGGCGTCTATGGCCATCTGTTTTCCGGGCATGGCGTCAAGGGTAAACCTGGCCGATACCTCGGCTATACGCCCGGCGCCCTTTGTAATGACAACAAAGTTAATAATAACGAGGATTATAAAGACTATGAAACCAACGGCATAGTTGCCGCCTACTACGAACTGGCCGAAACTCCTTATAACATTGCCGGCGGCCCCGGGGCCGTTGCTGCCCTCAAGGAGTATGAGCCTCGTGGAGGCTATGTTCATGGAGAGCCTTGAGAGCGTCGTCATAAGGAGGATGACGGGGAAGGTGGAAAAATCAAGGGGCCGCCTTACGTAGATGCCCACAAGGAGTATTACAATGGCCGCCGTAATATTAAAGGAGAGCAGGATATCAAGGAGGAGAGGCGGCATGGGCAGTATCATCATGGCAAGGATACCGAGAACGCCAAGGGGCAGGAGGTACTCTGTCCCCTTTCTGAATCTCGCCAGATTTTCCATGGATAAGGCCATCTAAAACCCCCTTTTAATTGCTCATAATCAAGAGCGCCTGCCAAGCACCATCACTACCGTCGTACTACCCTCATAAAACCTTTTTTCAAGACCATGCCTCATCCCCCCTGCCCTATTCACCCCCATCATTTATCCCCCGGCCTCATTGCATCTCACTCGCCCCTATAACCAAATTTCCCCATGGACCTCAGTCACCACCGCGGCCCGCTCAGGCCCCTCTGTTTTTCAGCCTGTAGACGTATGCCAGGACTCCGGCAACTGCCCTGTACAGGTCAACAGGTATCTCCTGGCCAATCTCCACGGCGCTGAATATACTGCGGGCAAGGGGCTTATCCTCTACAATGGGGACGCCGTGCTCTGCTGCTATCTCCTTTATCCTCTCTGCCACGAGCCCAGCGCCCTTTGCCACTACATAGGGAGCGCCGGCCCTGGCCGTATCATATTTCAGCGCTACGGCAAGATGCGTGGGGTTGGTTAAAACAACATCTGCAGTGGGCACGTCTGCCATCATGCGGCGCCTTGCCATCTCACGCTGAACGCTCCTTATACGTGACTTCACAAGTGGGTCGCCCTCTGTGGACTTTGTCTCCTCCTTAACCTCTTCCTTTGTCATCCTCAGGCCTTTCTCGTGCTTCCACTTCTGATAGACATAATCAAGAACAGCCACAATGGCAAAGACCCAGAGGGTGCGCGAAAAGACTTTCAGGGCTACAGAGGCCGAGTGCGATGCAATGGCCCCTATGCCGGCGTCAGAGTATGATGCTATATCAACCCAGCTCCCCCGCAGGGCCGAGACCGCCACCCATGTAAGGACGCCGATCTTCAGGATGGATTGGACAAGGTCGGAGACGGAGTCCAGTGAGAAAATCTTCTTAAGACCCTTCATGGGGCTGATTTTTGAAATATCCAGGGTGAGGGGTTTGGTGGTAAAGACAAGGCCGTGCAGAATGATATTTGCCACAATGATACATACAGGCAGTATCAATACCGGCAAAAAGGCCCTTGAATAAACATAAACGCTTTCCTTAAAGATATGCATTAACCCCTCGACATTTAACTCATTTCTTGCTATCTCAGGCGACCTCATGGCCTCCATCATGAACTCGGAGAGGCCTCTGATAATAAAGAGCCCGAAAAGGCTCAGCATTATAAAACCCCCCAGTATTACCGAGAATGTGGCTACCTCTTTACTCGTAAGGACGTTGCCGTCCTTTCTGGCCTCCTCGCGTTTTCGCGAGGTAGGTTGTTCAGTTCTTTCCTGTCCGTCATCAGGCATCTCACATCACCCTTACAAGCCCAAAGACACTCTGCCACATACCATCAAATGCCTTCTCCATGGCCCCCTGCATAAGAGGCAGCGTAAGGAACATCACTACAAAACCCGCGGCTATAATAATGGCAAAGCCCACGACGAACATATTAAGCTGGGGCACTGCCTTTGAGAGTATGCCAAGGGTAAGGTTCAGGAAAAACACTACTGCCATCACCGGGGCGGCGAGCTTTATGCCGATGATGAATATCTCTTTTGAGAGAGTAAGGACACCGTCACCAAGGGGCTCGGAGAGGTGAAAGCCGTAGGGCGGGATAATCTCAAAACTTTTTTTAATGGTCATTATTATAAGGAGGTGGCCGTTTGCCATTAGAAAGACGAGCATGGCGATAAGCCCCGTGAGCCTGCCAAGGATGGATATCTGCGAGGCGCTGGCAGGATCAAAGACATTGGCCATGGCAAGGCCCATCTGATACCCCATGATATGGCCTGCGAACTCAACACCGGTGAAGATAAAGTTTGTGGCAAGGCCTATGGTAAAACCAATAAGCAGCTCTCTTACGAGCCCAAGGGCGAGCTCAAGCACTCCCGCGGGCATGGGCACGCTCCCCACAAGGGGCACCATGATAATAGAGAGTATCCCCACAAGGGCCATTTTTACGCTTACAGGGATAAAGACAAACCTGTAAAAGGGAAATAGCAGGAGTATTGAGGCCGTCCGTCCAAGGACAAATATAAAGGCCGGGGCGTTTTTAAGGAGCATCTCAACAAAATCCATGAACCTACCTTATATAAGTGGGAATATTTGAAAAAATATTGTTTGTAAAGTCCAGCATTATCCTCATCATCCAGGGCATGAAAAAGAGGAGCGCGATAAATACGGCCACTATTTTCGGGACAAAGGTAAGGGTCATCTCCTGAATCTGCGTAAGCGCCTGAAAGATACTTACGGCAAGCCCCACGGCCATGCCTGCCACAAAGACAGGAGCCGAGAGGAGGATTACCGTCTTGACGGCCTCCATGCCAAGAGTGGATACAAACTCGCTTGTTATCATCGCGGCCTCCTGAGATATTCGACGTAACTCATGAGAAACTCTGAACAAGGGACCCCACAAGGAGGTACCACCCGTCAACAAGGACAAAGAGTATGAGCTTAAAGGGCAGAGAGATCATCACCGGAGGCAGCATCATCATGCCCATGCTCATAAGTATGCTTGCCACCACCATGTCTATGACAAGAAAGGGCAGGTATATGAGAAAACCTATCTGAAAGGCCGTCTTGAGCTCGCTTGTTATAAAGGCCGGTATAACGGCGAAGAGGGGCAGGTCCTCTTTTTTGGTCTCAGGGTCCACGCTGGCAAGTTTTGAGAAAAGCGAGAGGTCCTTTCCTCTTATATTTTTCAGCATAAAGGCGCGTAGAGGCGGCAATGTCCTTGAGAGTGCGCTGGACTGGGAAATCTCACCCTCGTTATAGGGGACGATAGCCGTGGTGTTTATCTCCATGAAGGTAGGGCGCATGACGAAAAAGGTCAGAAAGAGGGCCATGCCTATTATGACCTGGTTTGGCGGCACCTGCTGAACGCCAAGGGCCTGGCGAAGGAGCGATAAGACTATTACGAGCCTCGTAAATGAGGTCATGGTGATAAGCACGGCAGGTGCCATTGTAAGGGCCGTAAGGAGTACGATTATCCTTACGGCGGCGCTGAGGCCGCCGGCGCCTGACTCGCCGTTAATGGTAAGTCCGATAGAGGGCATCTCAAGAGGCGCGGCCGCGCTGAGCGCAGGAAGGGCGAGCAGAACGGTAAAGGCCACCAGAATACTCATGCTGAAGATGACCCAAAACCTCTTATGGCCTGTAAAAAATCCCCTCATACCTCTCCACCCTGCTTATTCTTACCTGCGGCCTTAAGGCGCGGCAGACCTCTCTCGAGGAGTTTTCCAATGCCCAGTCCGCCTCGATGCGGCGCGGCCCTGAGGTCTCTTATGACCTCGGGGTCTTCGAGCCTCAGCAGAAGATTTACGGCATTTTGCGATACACCCAGCACCAGTACCTCTCCGGCTACATCCACAATGGCTATGCTGCTTTTCTGTCCCATAAAGGCCCTTGATATGACGCTTATGGGCAGAGCTCCCGCAGAGGCGCCACGCTTGTGCGAAATCCTTCTAAGCGCATACATGGCCCCGATAATAAGGGCCACTACAAGTCCAAGGGCCAGG
Source organism: Thermodesulfobacteriota bacterium (assembly GCA_046753945.1). GTDB lineage: Bacteria > Desulfobacterota > GWC2-55-46 > GWC2-55-46 > JADFVP01 > JAJRZX01. The sequence continues at coordinate 21,353 of JBHHUW010000002.1, read as the reverse complement.
ACAGACCTTAAGAGCATGTATAGATAATCCCCTGTCATATGTGCCTCTTTACCTGCGTGGCAGGATTATTCATGGCCCGGCCTATTTTTTCGTTAACCATATCCATGAGACCTCTCTCTCATACATGCCTCACCGTCTCAGCCCCCAACTACCCGCTAAACCTGAGACCTCGTCACCATCGCCCCCTCGCTCCCCTCGCCCCTTCTCCCCCATCACCCACTCTGCCACCCGTCACCATCGCCACCTCGCACCCTTCGCCCCCTTCATACCCTTCGCACCCCTCGCCCCGCTCTCCGGCCCCTTTATGCCAGCCTCTTCACCCGCTCCGAGGGGCTTATGATATCCGTAAGCCTTACGCCGAATTTTTCATTAACCATAACCACCTCGCCTCTTGCCACGAGCCTTCCGTTTACCAGTATCTCCATGGCCTCTCCGGCCATTTTTTCAAGCTCAACCACTGAGCCCTGTCCGAGCTGAAGGATATCCTTTATCATCATCTCAGAGCGGCCAAGCTCCACGGAGATGGTCACAGGTATATCGAGAATCATGTCCATGTTGGCAAGGGCGCCTGTGCCGCTTCCCGTAAGCTCTCTAAAGTCAGCAGGTTCTGCGGCGTCGGCAAGGGCGCTGGCCTCCTCCGGGGGCTCGGCCGCTACTTCCGGCTCGGCGCCGGCTTCTGTCTCACCGGCCTCCTTCAGGGCCTCGGCCCAGATGTCATCGGTTACGGCCTCGTTGCCATCTTCGGTCTCGGCTGAGGGCGCTTCTCCCGGGGGCTCACCACCTGCCCCGCTCTCTTCAGGGGCCTCCCCTGCCTCATCGCCGCCAGCGGGCTCTTCTCCACCCCCGCCGGCATCTTCAACGGCCCCTTCTCCCTCTACGGGAGTCTCTTCAGCGCCGGAACCCGTGTTTTCTTCATTTTCGGGTCTCTCATCTTCCGCAGCGCTCTTATCATTGGCATCTGACATCTCATCCCCCTTTATCTATTACGGATTGAATCTCCAGGGCGTAATTACTGCACGAGACCCCGGGCCTGCCCCTGAACTTGGCATCGCCCTCTATGGAAAAATCAAAGGGTTCGTATATCTTCTTATCAAGGAGTATTACATCGCCTTCTTTGAGCTTTAGAAGCTCGGAGAGTTTTATCCTTGTGCCTCCCACTACGCTCTCAACGCGAAGGGGCACGTGCTCGATGTGCTGCCTTAGCCTTGCTATCCAGCCCTCGTCAGCGCCTATCTTGGATTGACCCGCCATGCCGTAAAGCTTCTCCTTTACGGACTCCACGCTGAGATAGGGTATGCAGAAATAAAAGAGGTTCTTATCGGTATTTGTACTTGACTCTATCTCCATCTGAAAGGTGGAGACCATCATCACCTCTACGGCCTCAATGACGTTGACAAAGTGCGGGTTCATCTCGCTTCTCTCACATACAAAATCAACATCGCAGATGCTCTTCCATGCCTCGGAGAGGGTCTCAAGCAGCACGTCCACGACCTTCTTTATTACAGACTGCTCCACCGGGGTAAACTCCCTGCCCTCAATGCGCGTGTAAAACCTGCCTGAACCTCCAAAATAATTATCAATGATGAGGTACGCAAGGCTGGGGTCCATGACAAGGATGCCGTGGCCTCTAAAGGGGCTCATGGTAAAGATATTGATGCTTGAGGGAAGCGTCAGGTTTCTGACAAACTCCTCATACTTCACGCTATCAATACCCTGGCCCTCTATATCCACACCGCTTCTGATAATACTCGTGAGCGGGCCGCGCACCTTGTTACAGAATTTTTCATTAACCATCTCAAGAGCGGGCATTCTACCCCGCACGGTCTTTTCCTGACTCGTAAAGTCATAGGCCACCACGCCGTCAGGGGGCTCTGCAGCGCCCTGATTGGATTCTACCTGGCCGTCGGAGAGCCCCTGCAAGAGGGCGTCTACCTCGTTCTGGTCGAGTATCTGGTCCTGCATGGCTCTCCTCTTACTGAATTACAAAATCAGTAAAATACGCGCCCCGCACAGAGGCCTCTTTGAGGATCCTGTTTATTCTCTTTACTATCTCGTCGCGAAGCCTGTACTTACCCTCCACGGTGCCTATCTCCGAGTAGTTCTTACTGCTAAGCAGTATGATCAGGGCGTCCCTTATCCTCGGCAGCTGCCCCTTAAGCTCCCCATCGGTGCCTGGCTCGGCAAGCTCGAGCTTAACGGTAAGCTTCAAGTAGCGTGTTCCGATATTATCCTGAAGGTTTACGACAAAGGGCGCGAGGTTAAAAAATTCAGGGCCCTCACCGGAAGATTCCTCATCCCCGCCGCCATGGCCGCCTTTGTGCTTTGATTTTTTCTTGGCGTGTTTCTTGGCGCCATGCTTCCCATGCCCGTCATCCTCGCTTGCGGCATGCTCATCATCACCGCCGGAAGGAGCGAGAAAGGTCTTATAGGCAAAAAATCCGCCGCCTCCAAGCAGGATAACAACCAGCGGTATGATAATGAGAATCAGCTTGCCCTTCTTTTTTTTTGTCTCCTTACCGCCCTCTGTGCTCTCTTCTTTCTCGTCGGCCATAATTCTCTCCTCGTATCGTATTAGTCCTCACCGGCATAGAATAGTGCAAGCTCTGTGCCACTGTAGCGGCCCTGCAGAAGAGGGCCTGCGTAAAGGCAATCATCCTCTTATATGCTGGCGCCGGAGCATGGAAGCGGGCTCTTGGTCAAAATCATGTGAGGTAACCTGTCATTTTGTTGGTCTTATAAAAAAAAACGGGGTATGCCAGGCGGCATACCCCGTGAACTCACTACCCGGAGAGCCCTTAATCTTAAAACTCAAGGGACTTCTCTCCGGGAGCCGACGGAAGGTCTTGTTAACGCTTCAGGTTGACAAGCTCGGCAAGGAGGGCGTCAGTTGTTGTGATAATACGCGAGTTGGCCTGAAAACCCCTCTGCGCCGTAATCATCTTTACGAACTCCTGGGCTATATCCACTGTTGAGAGCTCCAGAGTGGAGGCGCGAAGCATACCCACACCGCCGCTGCCCGGGGCGTTAAGAAGACGCTGCCCGGAGCTCGATGTCTCGGAAAAAAGACCGCTGCCCGCGCTTGAGAGGCCGGTGAGGTTGGGGAAATCCGCCAGCATGATGCGCGCGATAGACCTGTTTGTGCCGTTGGAAAATACGCCTGTAATAAGCCCGTCAGTGCCAACGTCAAGTCTCTGCAGTGTGCCCGGAGCAAAACCGTCCTGCTTGAGGCTAAGGAGCGATGAGCCCACGCCGTACTGCGTGGTCCCGTCCGTGCCCGTGCCCCCTGCGGTAATGCCCGTTCCAAAGTCAAAGGCTATTATCTGGTTTTGATTTACACCGCCGGCAAAGTCAAAACCGCCCGTTGGATAGGTAACGGCAGACTCGGAAAATAGAGCCCCTGTGGTGTCAAAGGTCATGCTGCCATTGGCCTGAACCTCCGAAGACCCGCTGGTGCTGTCCGCGGCGTCTACTACGGAGTACCAGTCCCATGTATTGCCCGAGGTCCCAACGGTGTTCTTTCTGAAGTATGTGGTAATTACATGTGAATTTCCAAGAGTATCATAGATAGTCACAGGGGCCGAGAAGTTGGAGGTCTCTCCGGCTTTGGCCAGAGTAAATGCGCCGCCTGCAAGGTCGCTGGTATCAGATGCCCCGGCCGCAATGGGGCCTGATGAGACGGCGTTATAACCGAGGAGCGTGGCCGATGTGCTTGTAGACCAGTCAAGGGTAAGGGTCGTGCCGTTCCCGGTCTCGTTGGTTACGGTATATTTTCCCGTCTTTCCGTCATAGCCCACGCTATAGGTATCCGTTGTGCCGTTCTTGGCCTCAAGGGCAGACTTTATTGCCGCGGCCACGCTTCCTCCGTCATTGGCCGTGCCTGTGACAAGACCGCCATCTGTAACAAGGCTGGCAGTAATGGGCGCGCCGCCAACATCAAAGACAAGGGTATCATTTGTGCCCGAGGTAAAGACATAACCCGTTACAGGGGCATTGGAGTCAAGGTTCACCGATATATCCACCTTTGATGTGGAGTTTGGGGCCACGTTATTGGTGGTGAGCTGAATATCCTGCACAGTATTGCCCAGCACACCTGAGGAGTTTGCCAGAAAACCCTGCAGACGCAGGTTGTCGGGGTTTACAAGGTAATTGTCTTTATCAGTATGGAACTGGCCCGCCCTTGAGTATGAGGGTTTGTTGAGGCCGGGGTCCTGCAGGACAAAGAACCCGCCGCCGCTTATGGCAAGGTCAAAGGCATTGCCCGTAGTCTCCATGGCGCCCTGATTAAAGAGTTTTTCTACACCTGTCATATCCACGCCAAGACCTATCTGCTTCGGGCTCCCCCCGGCGTTAAGTGTCTGGCTGAGAAGATCGGAGAACATGGCCCTGCTTGTCTTGAAACCAACGGTGTTCACGTTGGCTATGTTGTTGCCCACTACAGAGAGTTCGGCCAGGTTGGCATTAAGACCGCTGATGCCGGTAAAGAGTGATGTCTGCACAATAAAACCTCCTTGGTTAAAAAATCTCCTTAATATCATTGGCCGAGAACATGGCCCCGTCTATGCTTATCTTTGCCTCGTCGCCGAAGAAATCCACTCCTTCTACAGCGCCGCTGATATAGGTCTCAAGGGGCAGCTCGTTACCCTGGCCGTCACCTGTGGTTACGGTAAAGCTGTACTCTCCCGTTGGAAAGGGATTGCCGTTATCATCAAGACCGTCCCATGCAAAGACGTGAGTTCCGGCTGGAAGGTTATTTGTGGTACTCGTATCCACGAGCCTCCCGCTGCTATCAAAGACCTTTAGTCTCACGGTCTCGGCCCCATTCTTGAGCTCATAGCCAAGTGATGTTGGTGCGCCCTGAAACCTGAAGGAATCACCCTTTACGGTTACGTTCCTGCCAATGAGGTTTGCCGTACCAAAGTTGCCAAGTGAGTCCATGGACTCGGAGACACCCACAAAGTTCTCATTAAGGTTGTTTATTCCCTCAAGAGAGCTGAACTGGGCAAGCTGGGCCACAAAGGCCGTATTATCAGTTGGAGAGAGGGGGTCCTGATTCTTTAACTGAGTTACCAGCAGTTTCAGAAACATATCCGATGATACTGTCTCATTGCCCTTGGGTCCGGCGGCCCCTGCCGCCGCGGCAAGGCCTATTGGATTTGTCTGCATATTTACTCCTCCCTTATTCTTCTCTGTATTTATTGGCTCAGACCCTTATATAAAAAGGTCGAGCTTTCTACCCTCAAAACTCTCATCCATGTAGCCGTGGTGGATTTCCCGCCCCTGCCCGGCGCCGTTGTCCTCTTTTATTACACCGCTACCCGCAGGGTGAGGGCTATTGCCGTGGCCATGGAACTCTTCGTCTTGACCGAAAAAAGTATCACTGCCATTATTAAGTGCCACATCAAGACCTCCTGCCATAATACCCTGGCGCGCCAGCAGTTCCTTGAGGGAGACCGTGTCAGCGTTTATCATGGCCATTACGTGGGGATTATCAACAAGGATACTCGTCTCCACAAGGCCGTCCTCTATGCGCACCTTTATCTCCATCTGGCCGAGCTCCTCTGGTTTTAATGCGATGACAATCTCTTTATCTCTATTGTTGAGGCTCATGACTACGCCTTTGGCCGCGGTCTTTATGAGCTCGCTGCCTCTTTTGCCCGCCATAACGGCCTGGCGCAGGTTTGCGGCAGCCGCGGACTTGCCGCGTGCCTCCGTAAGCCCTGCTCCACCCATGGCGGAGTTCAGGAGAGTCTCTGCAGATGAGTCCTGCAGGGGCCCTGCTGCTGCCGCGGCAAGGCCGGGTGTGCTCAGACCCTGCCCTGCCGCCCCCTCAAAGGACAATGTGCCTGTATCCTTACTTCCATTAATTTTAGTAACTCCCTCACCCTTCTCCATGCCGGCAGAGGCGCCGGAGACTTTCCTTTGTGAGCCCTTGCCTGAGAGGGCCTGCCTCTCAAAGGCCGGAAGATTCCTTGCAGATACCGGGTGACGGCCTCTCCTTAAGATGGGAGCGGCAGACTTCTTTGCTCTTTTCCCGGTCATTGCCTTCTCTTTAACAACCTCTCCTGCAAGGGGTCTTCCAGAGGAGGCCTCCATGGACGATGAAGCACCCTTAAGGACTGCCATTGAAAAAATATCCTTCACAACGCCATGAGAGTGCAGGGGCATGGCCTTCTCTACCGGGACTTCATTAGAGGGGGCCCTCTTTAGACCTTCTTGCAAAACCTTACCAGCCTCGCCACGCTTTATATTGAGAGCGTCCTTCCTGGGGGCGCCTCCCGAAAAAATCTTCTTGCGGCCTCTGGCAGGGCTTTTTTCGCCTTTAGGCACAAGGGCAGCTCTCCTGGCAACCTGCCCCTCTGCCATATGAAATAGAGCGCCCTTATTGAGGCCGTGGCCCTGAAGACCAACTCTTAAAGAAGTAGTAGTAGACGGAGAGGGAGAAGGAGCGGGAGAAAAAACCTCACGGCCTGCAAGTCCCTGTGCCTTACCGCCAGAGCCATCCACCTCAAGACCTGCAGAGTTTTTCTCATGGGGACCCTGCCCTGATGTCTGGCCGGAGAGGGCCTGCTTCAGGAGAGTCCGCAGGTCTTTGCCTGCCTCAAGGCTCTTGGAAGATGAGAACCCTCCCTGTGCCTCATCAAGGCTACCGGTATCTTTATGAGGTGATTTTGGCATTTTTTTTCGCTTTGCCTGCGCAGCTACGGCCTTATCCTCAAGTGCCCCCTCTGCACCTGCAAGGTCCTTGTCTTTATTCCCGCTTTCCTCTGCCTTACCCCTGCCAAGCTCATGAAGTCTCATCTTAAACTCATGCTTTTCCCGCACTCCGCGGCCTGCTTTGGAGAGGCCTCCGCGCATAGCCAGAGAAGCGGGCGGGGAGCCATCTTTTACAGGTGAGGTTTTTATAGATAAGGGGATTAGTGCCTTGCTCATTTTATTCCATTTGTCCTTGAGTTGACCCTGTGTTTCCACTCAATCCACTGAGCTCAGCTGTATCTAACGCAACGGCCGTGCCAGAGTTTATCTTCTACAAAAAAGCCTGCATTTTAAATAGGTTACACGAAAGAACCCCTGAAAATTCCAAGTTGAAGGTCTCGAAAAAAGAGGCAAAAAAAAGGCCCCCGGCAATTTTTTCCCTTGCCATGAAAGGGCCAATAGAACGGAGGAAGGCCCTTGAAGGCCTGAAAGTGCTATAGCAGGACATACCTGTTTACAATCTCTGCTGCTAAGGAGGAAGGGGGGGGTTACCAAGGATAGGCCTCAGAACAAATAGGCCTGCCTGAAAGAGGAGGTTGTCTTTTTGTGAAATATCTTAAAGAGAAGCGGGGCTGCCGCGGAAAAGCTTCAAGAGAGGCTCTTAATGCAAAGGGCCTTACGCAAGAGAGGTTTCATCACCCTGCAGTCTTCTATAAAGGCTCTATCAGAGAGGCCAAAAAAACCTCACCTGATATCCTTCTTCAAGACACGGCTAATCTTTACGGATTTATCCACATTGATAAAGCCGAGTATTTTTCCGGCAATCTTCTCTCTCATGGACCCAAGTATGGAGGCGGCCATTGCATCATCAAGGCGCTCTATCCTGGCGGCGGCGCTCTGAGGGGCCATATTCTCATATATCTTTACAAGACGCCTGGCCTTTGCATTATTAAAGGCGTCTATCTTCCCCTTCACTGTCTTTAATTCCTTAACAAGGTCCTTGAGTTCCGCTATCCTGGTCTGAATATCTCCCTTTACCCCGGCAAGACGGGTCATCTTCTCATTGAGCTCGTCTTCACGGAGGCGCAGTTCCTTGTCCTTTCGCTCAATGGCCAGAATGAGCCCCTTCTCCGTTGAAGGCGGCCTCTCTTCTTCTATCTCCACTACATGGTCTGCAGATTCAGGCGGCAGGCCAGCCGATACAAGGCTTGCGGTAAAGGGGTTCAGAGTTGTAATAAACCACGTGGCAAGGATAGACAATTTTAGTATAAGAAGGGCTGCCAGCACCTTATTCTTCATCTTTATCACCTCCGAAAAAAAACCTCGCGCCGCCTATGTCATCCAGTATCTTCTGCTCGATCCTCTTTGATTGCCGGTTAAACTCCTCAAAGGACTTGTCTTTCATCACATCAAGGACTTTTCTCTCCTTCATCACCTCTATTAAGGCAAGACGCTTTATCTCAAGCTCCTTTTTACAGGCCTCCAGAAGGGCTTCTTTCTCCTTGATATACTCCTTAAGGTCGGCGATATAAGTGGCATAGAGGGCGAGCTCAAGCCTGCTGTCGCCGCTCTCCTTGATGTGGTCTATCTCCGTTGCGAGCCTCTCTCTCTCCTCCCTCAGCCGCAGCACTCCCTGGCGCTTCTCATGGAAGCTCCTGAGTTCGCTTGAAAATTCCTTCATGCTCACCTCCTCGATACTGCTTCTGTACCTGTGGAGTGAGTCAAGATTGAATTTGAACTTTTTCATACCATGGCCTTACTTATATTACAGGGAGAGAGTGGTCTCTCCTCCATACTCTGCCGCAATAGACAAGAGCATGGCAAGGGTCTCATCAAAGGTAATATGATCGCCTATACCCTGGCGAAGAAATTTGTTTATTTTTCCAATAGCCAATATAGCCCTGTCAACATCAGGGTCGCTTCCATCCTTATATGCGCCTATACTTATAAGATCATATGCCTTTCTGTATGAGGCCAGCAAGGCCCGCACCTTTCCCGCGGCATCCATGTGCTCTGGCGGCACCACGTCTATCATTACGCGGCTTATGCTCTCAAGCACGTCTATGGCCGGATAATGGCCGCCTGAGGCAATGGCACGCGATAGGACTATATGGCCGTCAAGTATGCTTCTTGTAGTATCGCCAACAGGGTCGTTTATATCGTCTCCTTCGACGAGGATAGTATAGAAACCCGTTATAGTTCCGCTCCCGCTTGATGTGCCGACGCGTTCAAGGAGTTTTGGGAGCATGGTAAAGACAGAGGGCGGATAACCGCGAGTTGCCGGAGGTTCACCGGCGGCAAGTCCAACCTCACGCTGCGCCATGGCAAACCTTGTCACCGAGTCCATCATAAGAAGCACATCACGGCCTCTGTCCCTAAAATACTCTGCTATGGCCGTGGCCATAAAGGCGGCGCGCATCCTTATAAGGGGCGGCTGGTCAGAGGTTGCAACAACGACTACGGAGCGGGCGAGGCCCTGGGGGCCAAGGTCTTTCTCGATAAACTCCTTTACCTCCCTGCCCCTCTCTCCAACAAGGGCTATGACATTGACATCGGCGGAGGTATTTCTGGCCATCATGCCCATAAGCACGCTCTTGCCCACACCGCTTCCGGCAAAAATGCCTATCCTCTGGCCTCTACCAACGGTAAGGAGGCCGTTTATGGCCTTAATGCCCACATCAAGGGGTTTTTCAATACGTCTTCTGCTAAGGGGGTTTTCCGGCGGGCTATAGAGAGGGTACTCCATATCAGGCTCCACTTCGCCAAGTCCGTCTATGGGAAGGCCCAGGCCGTCAAGGGTCCTGCCAAGGAGACGCTGGCTCACCTTAACCCTGGCGCTGGTTCTCTTTGTCACTATCTTACTGCCCGGCCCAACGCCAAAGACCTCTCCAAGTGGCATGAAAAGAATCCTGTCACCGGAAAACCCCACTACCTCGCAGTCAAGACCACTCATGCCGTCTCTGGGGTAGACCCTGCATATCTCGCCAACAGAAGCGCCAAAGCCTATGCCCTCCATAACCAGCCCAACTACACGCGTCACCATGCCGTTAACCCTTACGGGGCGCATGGCCTTAACAGCTAAGTTATAGCTACTAAGCCTTTTCTTAAGTGCCTCTGAGTTCAGTCTGCCACCTCCGGCTCTTAATTCCGTAAAACCCTGGCCATAATCCATGCAGCTACGGCTTAATACTGCAAAAATCCCTCAACGCCGCATCAGGGATACCTACCTATCTCAACCCCACATCACCCCCCTCTACCTTGCCCCCCCTCTACCCTATCTCAACCCCTTCTCAACCACATGCCTCCCATTACTCAGGCCCCCTCTGCCGTACCTCTCACAAAGAGCCCCCTGCCTATCTCAGCTGTCTTTCAAGACACCTGCAACCTCATCAAGGAGCCCCTCTATGGTGGCATCCACCTCGCCGGAAGCAGTCTCAATAATACATCCGCCTCTACTCACGCTCTCATCGCCCTCAATGGTTACAGCTGAAAAACCTTTTGTATACCGCTGAAGTTCCTTACCAAAACCATTGATTGTATCCAGATCTCCGGGGCTGAGCCTTATGAGGATCTTTCCGTTGGTAACTGCTGCCTTCAATGCAGCCTTCACAACGTAGACCACGCTATCCTCTTTCATGGAGAGTTCTCTCTGAATTACCTTGCCGGCAATACTCATGGTGAGCTGCACGGCCTCAGTCTCACAATCATTAAAGAGCCTCTTCTTGAACTCACCTATCTCCGCTATGATAGCCTCAAGAGAGCCGCAGAGCCGGGCCGCCTCTCTCATGCCAGCCTCAAAACCTGCCTTCTCTCCCTCCTGGAATGCCTCTTTATAGGCATTTTCAGCGCCTCCGGCAGCTAAATCCCTGTCTGCTGCCCTTCGCTGTGAGACCCTTCTCTCTTTTAGCTTCTCAAAGACCAGGGGGGAGGCCTCTTTACCTGTTTTTCCCGTAGCCTTAAATACATTTGATGACACATCAGCCCCTTTGTACTTTTTAAGAATATAACCCTCAAGGAAAAAACCGCGTTACTCTATAACGTCTCCCTGTTTTCCGGCCCTCATAATCTTACCTTCCTGTTCGAGCTTTCTGGCAACGCTTACAACGGCTATCTGCGCGGCCTCAACATCAGTGACCCTTACGGGGCCCCTTGTCTCAATATCTTCTCTCAGCATATCCGCGGCCCTCTCGGACATATTCTTGAAGAATTTTTCACTGAGGGTCTCATCGGCGCCCTTCAAGGCAATACTCAGGGACTCTGTCTCCACCTCTTTCAGTATGGCCTGCATGGACCTGTCATCCATCTCAAGGAGATCAATAAAGACAAACATCTTTTCCTGAATCTTTGTAGCCAGCTCGGGGCTCGATTTGTCAATGAACTCAATTATTGAGGACTCCGTGGCTGACTCCATCTGATTAAGAATCTCGGCGGCGAGCTTAACACCCTCGACCAGATCACCAGCTGAATCATCGGTATCAAGGACCTGCTCTCTCACAACGGCCTCTATCTCATTAAGAGCGGCCTGAGGTATTGTCTCAATTACGGCCACCCTCTGCATGACATCACCCATGAGAATTTCCGGCAGCTCTTTCACTACAAGAGAGGCCCGCTCAGGCGGCATAAGGGCAAGTATGATGGCTATTATCTGCGGGTGCTCGCCTCTCACCATATTGGCCAGAGCCGTAGGGTCCATGTATGCAAGGGCCTTTATCCCGTCACCTTCGTTCTCCTTGGCTATCTGGTCAAGGACACGTTTTGCCTTTTCCGGGCCAAGGGTTTTTTCAATAACGCTCCTGGCGAACTCAAGCCCCTGCACTGCAAGGCCGGCTTCTTCGGCGGTTGAGACGAATTCTCTCACTACATCAGCGCCAATGTCCGCGGTTATAGACTCCATCTTGGCGATGTTCTCGCTTACGTCCTTAACCTCTCTGTGGCTGAGGTACTGCATCACCTCGGAGGCCAGTGACTCACCGACATTTATAAGTAAAACAGCCGCTTTTTCTACACCTTTTATATTTGCCACAGACCTCTTCTCTTATCGTTCCTGCATCCAGCCCTTGATGACCATGGCGGCCTGCCTGGGATTCTCCATGACCAATTGCTTTAGCTTCTCCGTTGCCTCTATCCTTTCCTCTGTTCCCGACTCAAGGACGGCCCGTTCCGGGCCCTCAAAGACATTTGGAAGGCTCTGCTGAATGGCCTCAAGTGCGTCTTTTTCCAGAGTCAATCTCTTTATAATGGGCCTCAACACGAAAAATATAAGGAAGAGCACGCTAAGGCCCACGCTGCCGTATTTCACGGCCATAGGCATAATCCGCTCCATCATGGGTGGTGCCTCCTCTGGTATAGAGGCCGTCATGGCAGGCAGCCTTTCCTCAAAGGGGATGTTTACCACGCTGATTATATCGCCCCTCTCCTCATTAAATCCTACGGCGCCCTTAACCATAGCCGTTATCTTGCTGATTTCCTCTGGTGTACGGGCTATGTATTTTCTCCTGGCGCCCTCGGCGGCCCCGGCAGGCAGGGCGGCGTAACTGCCGTCAACAAGGACAGAGACGGATAGTTTCTTTACCTGACCAAAGGGTTCAACAACACGTTTTACCACCTTGTTCAGCTCATAGTTCAGCACCTCGTCCTCTTTCTTGGAAAAAGCGCCCTGCCCGCTGCTCCTCTTGCCGTCTTTACCCGGCACATTTGAGAGCACCCCGGGTACGCCTCCTGTTGCGCCGGCGCCTCCCATGCTCTCCTTTGTCCTCTGCTCGCTTCTAACGACCTGGCTATCGGGGTCGTAAATCTCTTCAGTCCTGTCAATGCGCCGCCTCTCAAGCTCCACTGAGATACGCGCCACGGCATTGCCGCTTCCAAAAGCCCTCTCAATCATGGACTGGACACGAGCGGCCATATCCGACTCAATCCTCTTCTTATAATCCATCTGCGAGGCGCTGAAACCACTGTTCTCTTCCTCGTCCGTGCCCGGAGTGAGAAGCCTGCCCTCAGTGTCCACTATTGTCACATCACCTGGGCTGAGGTTCTGCAGCCCTCCGGCAACAAGGTGTACTATGGCCTTCACATCGCCGGCGCCAAGGGCCACGCCGGGACTAAGCATAAGGACAATAGACGCGCTGGCCTTTTTTTCCTCCTCCAGAAAGACACCCTTTTCGGGCATAACAAGATGAACACGGGCGGAGCGCACGCCCTTAATGCGCGAGATGCTCCTTGAGAGCTCGCCCTGCATGGCACGACGAAAATTTATCTTCTGCACAAAGTCCGTAAGGCCGAAATTTCCCTTGTCAAAGAGCTCGAAACCAAGACCGCCGCCCCCTGGCAGGCCGTCTCCGGCAAGCTCCATCCTTGTCTGGTGAACCTTATTGCCGGGGATGGAGATAATCCCGCCGTCAACCTTGTAGGGTATGTTCTTATCGCCAAGTTTGGCGATAATCTGACCGGCGTCCCCGGGGTCCAGTCCCGCAAATAGCACCCCGTACTCCGCGCGCTGGCTCCAGGAGACAAGATAGATTATGGCCCCGGCCGTAAGCGCGGCAATAGTCATGAGTGCCCCCAGTTTCATGGAGCTCATACCCTTCAGCTGTTTTGATACTGGAGCCATAGTCTTATACCTGCATCCTCATAACCTCTTCATAGGCGGCTATGAGCTTGTTCCTCACCTGAACCATGAGGTTAAATGAGAGGTCTGCTTTTTCTATAGCTATCATCGTCTCATGAAGGTCTTTGACCTCGCCTGAGGCAAGGCCCTCGATGCTCTTATCGGCCTCGCCCTGAAGGGTATTGACCTTCTCCAGGCTTGCCTTGAGCATGCCCTCAAAATCACCCTTCTCCCCGGCCCCTTTACCTGCCTTAATTGCGCCGGACTCCGCCAGGATATTTCCGGCCCCTTTTATCGCATCCACCATGATTATCTCCCAGAGCTTCTATTAACAATAAACTACTGTATTATCTCCATGGCCCGCATCAGCATCTCACGAGTAGCCCGAAAGGCGTTTACATTGGCCTCGTAACTCCTCGAAGCGCTTATCATGTTCACCATCTCCTCGGCGGAGTTAACATTGGGGTACTTTACATACCCGTCTGAATCGGCGCCCGGATGGCCCGGTTCATAGACCTTTTTAAGAGGCCGGCTATCCTCTACTATGGCGGAGACGCGCACGCCCTCAAGTGAGGGGCCTCCTGCGGTGCGCAGGACATGAGAGAAATCCGGTCTCTCCTTTACCGAGGTAAAGACAACGTCCCTTCGCCTGTAGGTGGTGCCGGAGAGCCCGCCGGTGCTGTTGGCGTTGGCAAGGTTGCTTGATATAACGTTCATTCTCACCCTCTGTGCCTTCATGCCCGAGGCAATAACAGAGAAGATATTATCCATAGAGCTACCTCCCTTCTTTTATGGCTGTCATTAAGAGGTGGAACTTCTTTCTAAGTATCTTTGACGAGACGTTATACATCATGTAGTTGCCCGAGAGGCGCGCCATCTCGTCCTCTATATCCACGCTATTATCATCAAAACCATTGTCTTCATAGGGCCTATCCACCATCTTGATAACCGGCTCGCTCTTTACGTGGCCAAAATGGGAGGGGTGCGTACCGGTAAGGCTTACCGCTCTTCCCTTATCATTAAAGGCCTCTCCCAGTGCGGACTTGAAGTCCACATCCCTTGCCCTGTAACCCGGGGTCTCGTTATTGGCAATATTGGAGGCTATTGCCTTCTGCTGGGCGGCCCTCACATCAAGGGTCCTTCTGAGTACCCCTATTGTATGACCGAAGATAAAGTCCATTTTTTCCTCCCATCCTCCCATTAAGAGGTTTTCCTTTTTTCATACTACAGAAAACTTCCCCACACCCCCGGCAGAGACACAACACCCCTGATACACCCACCCCGAACAGACCCAAACCCCTATACACCCACCCCCATGTACTCCACCCCCGTACATCTTCTTGATGTGGCCCTCTTAATATTATTTGCAAGATTCATACCGTAAATAAGGGCCTGCATTTACAAATATTTACGATAAATCCTCATGAGAAGAGGGTATAATTTTCCCTATAACAGGCGAGAAGGGCCTCACGGCGACGCAGCAGCTCCGTACTCCTTGAGCTTATTTCTAAGTGTCCTTATGGAGATTCCAAGCATCAAGGCCGCCTTTGTCCTGTTGCCTCCAGTCTCCCCAAGTGTCTTGTATATAAGGTCCCTCTCTACATCCTTAATGGTTATTCCCTTTATAGATGGGGCGGCGGTAAGAGGGGCCCCGGCAGGCTCAGCAGCCCCTCCATGAAGGTTACAGAGAAGAAGATGCTCTCTGGTAAGTACGGAGCCGCTGCTAAGGAGCACAGAGCGTTCAATGGTATTTTCCAGCTCACGTATGTTACCGGGCCATTTGCGCTCTTCAAGATAGGTGATTGCTTCCGTGGAGATGGAGGTGAGGTGGCGTTTATACCTCGTGCTGAACCTCTTCATGAAGGCGCTTGCCAGAAAAGTTATATCCTCTCTTCTGTCCCGAAGGGGCGGAATAATAAGAGGAAAAATATTCAGACGGTAGAAGAGGTCCTCTCTGAAACGGCCTTTTGATACCTCTTCCCTGAGGTCTCTATTGGTGGTGGCAATAATCCTTATATCAAGGCTTTTTATACGCTTTGCCCCGAGCCTCTCAACCTCCCTTTCCTGAATAACGCGCAGGAGCTTGGCCTGAAGCCTTACGTCCATCTCGCTCACCTCATCAAGGAGTATGGTCCCTCTGTGGGCCTGCTCGAATTTTCCCTCGCGCGCCGTGTTAGCCCCTGTAAAGGCGCCTTTCTCAAAGCCAAAGAGCTCGCTCTCAAGAAGCCCGTCCGGTATGGAGGCGCAGTTTACGGCTACAAAGGGGCCGTCTCTACGGGAGCTATGGCAGTGTATGAACCTTGAGAGGAGCTCTTTACCGGTGCCGGACTCGCCGCTTATCATTACCGTGGCATCACTGCCGGCGGCTATCCTGGCAAAAGCAAGGGTCTTGCTCATCACAGGAGACCTTGTGGGTAAAGTCATGGCCTCTCTCAACTCCTCGCTGCCTCTGGTCCCGGACAGCGTCTGATCTACGAGGCCTTCGAGTACCTCAAGGTCAAAGGGTTTTTGGATAAAATCAACGGCCCCCTCTTTCACGGCCTCCACGGCCTTCTTCACTGTTCCAAATGCCGTGATGAGAAGGACGGGGGTTGTGGGCTCTATCTTCTTCACTCCTCTCATGAGCTCCACGCCGTCCATACCGGGCATCTTCATATCGCTTATTACCAGCCTGTACCTCATGTCATGGAACATCTCAAGGGCCTCTCTACCCGACGCGGCGGTAGAGACCCTGTAACCCTTGCGGCAGAGGGCCTCGTTCAGCGCCGTCATCATGCCAAGGTCATCATCGACAACAAGTATATCCTGCATCTCCTGCATTTAAGACCTCCAATATCTATGTAAGGGGCTGTACCGGTTCCGTGTGATCTTCACTCCAAGGCAGGCTCAGCGTAAATCTCGTGCCAGACCCCGCCCTTCTTGAGCACGTTATCTCTCCGCCATGGGCCCTGGCTATGGAGGCAACTATGGCAAGGCCAAGACCAGTGCCGCTGTGCCTTGTGGTAAAAAATGGATCGAATATCCTGTCCTCTACACTCTCGTCCATGCCGCAGCCCGTGTCTTCCACTGTAACCTCAAGGGTCTGAGACCCCACGATGGCCGTAGAGATATTAATGGAGCCGGTCTCGTCGCCGATGGCGTCAAAGGCGTTAAAGAGGAGGTTCAGTACGAGCTGGCGCAGCAGGCCCGCATCTGCGCGTACCAGAGTGCTCCCGCTGTAAGAGCGGTTTATCATAATGTCCTTATCCGCGCTTCGCCCCGAGCATGTCTCAATGGCATCTTCCATGACATCACGTATATCTATGGGCTCCAATGAGGGTTCGGGGCCGTTGGAGAAGACGAGCATGTCCGAGAGTATGCGGTCGAGGTTTCTTACACTCTCAAGTATATGTCCGGCGAGCTTCTGGTTCTCTGCCTGCCCGGAGAGCTCACGGCAGAGGATGGTGGAAAATATCAGCATGGAGCCCAGCGGGTTTCTTATCTCGTGAGCTATCTTGGCGGCCATCTCTCCCATGGCCGCAAGGCGTGCCGTCCTCTCTGCGGCCTTGTTCTTTCCTGAAAACTCTCTCTCAAGCTCCCCGAACTTATCACCCAGCATGGCGTACTGGCGCTCAAGTTTACGCGAGGATTCCTCAAAGTCCTTAAAAGCCCTGTTTAGAAAATCCTTGTCAATATTCATGTTCATTTCCATCTCATTGTCC
Source organism: Thermodesulfobacteriota bacterium (assembly GCA_046753945.1). Taxonomy (GTDB): domain Bacteria; phylum Desulfobacterota; class GWC2-55-46; order GWC2-55-46; family JADFVP01; genus JAJRZX01. The sequence continues at coordinate 4,355 of JBHHUW010000002.1, read as the reverse complement.
CCGGCTCTCTGCCATTGTCATGGCCTCGGCCCACTGGCCGTATAAATTATCCCGCTTTTTAAGTTCTTTAACTATTGTCAGGGCCTCTTCGTCCCTGCCGGTACGAGCGTAGCTCAGTGAGAGGCGGTACCTTGCCCACATATCATGAGGCCCTGAGACTTTCTCTGCCGCCGAGGCTGCCTCCTCGTATGCCGCAATGGCCCCGGCAAAGCCACCTGAGAGAAAAAGGCTGTCGGCATACCCGGTGCGAGCCTCAATGAGGCCCGTCTTATCATCTTTTTTTTCATACTTCTTCATGGCCAATGAATAAAGCCGCAGGGCCTCCTGCCACATACCCAGTTCCTTGTAGGCTTTGGCCCTCATCAGAAGAAAATTTCCCTCTTTTCTATTCTTGCCAAGCCTTATAACCTCTCTGTAGTTGCCCTTCAGATACTGCGCCTCCATGTAGTAATCCTTCCAGAGAGAGGAACTTTCAACTGCAGGCGAATCGCTCCTCATATCCTCAAGGAGCCTCTCGGCAGAGCTAAAGTCCCTCTGCTCAAGATAAAGAGAAATCAGTAAAAAGCTCGCCTTGCGCCTTATATCCACCCGGCCTATTTTCTCGGCCTTGCCAAGGGCCATTACGGCGTCAGGCGTAAGCCCTACTCTCAAGAGCGCCTCGCCCACTCTCAAGAAATTCTCGGCCCTCTTCCCAAAGGATATCCAGTTACCATGACGGTAATTGACAATGGCCACATCGTGCCACTTCTTCGAGGCATATAGGTCTGCAATCCATTTATATGCTACCTTAGAACGGAGGAAACGGGCCTTATCTATTCCTGTGGCTCTGGGGTATTCAATAAAGAGTTCGTCAAGGACCTTCATTGCCTCGCCATACTGGGCTAATTTTTCAAGCACTTCGGCAAGGCGCAGGAGGGCCTCTGCCGAAGCAGCACGCCTGCCCATGGCCACCTCTCTATAAAGGTCTCTGGCCTTTAAGAGATTATTGCCCTCATAGGAAAAGTAATCGGCAAGGGCAAGGCCGGCCATATAGAGACCCTCGCCTGCCCCGGTCTTTTTAAGATTATTGTAGGTCTTAAGGGCCTCCTCTTTGGCGCCCAGGACCAGCAGACTGTCTGCCTCTCTCAGTGCGAAGAAGGATTGAAGGAATGCCTTATCTCTGAACCTTGATTCTAGCCCCTTGAAGATGAGGCTTGCCCCCTCATAATCACCACGTATCATCTTTATATCCCCAAAGCCCATAAGGACTATTGGATCTCTGATGTTATCCAGGTTGGCGTACTTTGACCACGCCGCGTTGAAGTCCTCCTTTAAGAGAAGCGAGTTGGCATGCCAGCCCACGGCTTCTACGGAGCCCTCGCCGCGAGCCTTCTTGAACCATTTTTCGGACTCACCCACCTTGCCCGAGACAAAGAGCACCCTGCCCTTGCCAAGGGCAGCCATGGCCTTTAGTTTTTTTGCACTCTTCGTCTCATATGCCATGCCGTAGTAAGCAATTGACTCCGGGTACAAACCCTCTCTCTCATAAGCCGAGGCAATGAGAAAATGCGCCAGAGGCGTAAACTCGTTCTCAGGCGTACTTATAAGGTCAAGCTCAACATCAGCAATGGCCACTTTTTTTCTTATGAGTAAAATTATGTGCTGAAGTGTCCTGGCGCGTGGAGTCTCGCCTCTTAAGGTCAGGGTCTTTAAATAAGACTCGGCATCCATGCCAGGTTTAAGGTCAAGACCGCTCTCCATGGGCAAATACTCACCGAGTTTATCAAGCCAGGGGTCAGGAAAATTTACGTAATAGCTGTCCTTCATGATCTTTACCGCCATCTTTCTATATATCCATCTCCAACCCCTGTTAAAGGCAAAACGACCTTCCTTCTGCCTTATGTAACCCCTACGGGATGCTGATGCCGAGGGGACTTTCTTCTGCATGAGGGCATGAGACTTCTTCGCCTCCTGGGACCTCTCTTTTCCCGGGTACAAGTCCACGATAATCCTCTCCGGATTTCTAATGGACCTGTACCTTATCCTGGCGGCATTGTTCTTGAGGTTCAAGAGAAAGGTCGTCACCGGGACCTTGCCTTTTCTTGATGTAGTGACCTTTTTAACTCTGAAGAAATCCGTTCCTGCATAAGCTCCGCTGAAATTAAGGGAATCAATACCAGTGACTCGTACCTCAAGGGTTGTACCGGAACTTATTATGCTGTAACGCGCCTTGTTTCGAAGCTCAATGACAAGCCTGTGAAAATCACTGTGCCTGCCTGCTCTCACTGCCACAATATCTCCTTCTACTTCACCATAAGCCGGTAAGATAGAAGAAAAAATCAGGACAGGCACTAAAAGAATATATAAGATAAACCTCTGCACCAGGACTCCTCCTTGCTATGAAGAGACGCAACAAACATGCCACGGGGCTTGCCCCGCGGCATGTTTACATCTATGACTATTTTCTTCTTTAAATTCAGATAGTTACAGCGCTATGATTTGCCGTTCCAATAAAGGTAGGGGTATAAGAAGAGAGGACGTCATAAGAGAGACACCCTGCATGTGTTGGAAAGGTGACCCTCAGGAATCAAGGTGGAGCCCCTTTCTCTTCATCTTTTCTATGAGGGTTGTCCTGTTGAGTTTCAGGAACTTTGCGGCGTTCTTCTTCACTCCGTGCACCATGCCAAGGGCATTTATTATAAGGTCGGTCTCGAACTTATCTACTACGGAGTTAAAGTCTACTCCATCAGGGGAGATGTAGACGCGGTAATCAAAGCCCTTGACGTGTTTTCTTGATAGAAGAATAGTGGCTTTCTTGATGTTATCAGGCAGGTCCGTTTCCTCAACCATACCCTTTTCTTTAAGGACAACGATCCTCTCCAGGACATTCTCCATTTCGCGCACATTTCCAGGCCACTCGTACTCCTCAAAGAGCCTCATGGCATTGGGCGATACGGTGGTTACGTCTTTATTCTTGGACTTTGAAATGGTCTTAAGGAAGTGTTGGATAAAGACAGGTATGTCTTCTTTTCTCTCTCTTAGAGGCGGCATCTCAACAGGGATTACATTTAGCCTGTAATAGAGGTCCTCGCGGAATTTTTTTTCTTTAATGGCTTTTGTAAGGTTCTGGTTTGTAGCGGCCAGCACTCTTATGTCCACCTTTATGGTCTTTCTGCCGCCCACCCTCTCGAACTCCTTCTCCTGCAGGACCCTTAATATCTTTACCTGCAGGGCCGGGCTCATGTCGCCTATCTCGTCAAGGAAGACGGTTCCACCGTTAGCGGCCTCGAACCTGCCTATCTTGGTGGCTATTGCCCCTGTAAAGGCGCCCTTCTCGTGGCCAAAGAGCTCGCTCTCAAGGAGGTCTTCGGGTATGGCTCCGCAGTTTATGGGGACAAAGGGCTCGCTTGATCTGTTGGACCCAAAATGAAGAGACCGTGCCACTATCTCCTTACCTGTTCCGCTCTCGCCGAGGATAAGCACTGTGGAGTCCGTATCGGCAACCTTCTCTATAATACTTCTCACATGTTCTATCTTGTCGCTGGTGCCGAGTATGCGGTCCATGAGTTTACGGCTTATATTGCGTTTAAGCCTGAGATTTTCAGCCGTAAGCTCGCTGACCTCAAATGCCTTCTCAATGGTTACAAGGACCTCTACCTTGTTGTAGGGTTTCTTGATGTAGGAGAAGGCTCCGGCATTGAGCGCCTCCATGGCCTTTTTTATTGAACCGTCGCATGGGATGACAATGGCGCTGGTACTGGGGCTGGCCCCTGTTATTGAACGGACGAACTCTATGTCATCTATGCCCGCCATGTTGAGGTCTGCGATGACAACGTTGGGCGCGTTTCTGCGGATATAGCTTATGGCCGCGTCGGGTTTTTTGATGGTATTAAGCAGATAATCCTCGGCGCGAAATTTTTCCCTGAGGAACTGTGATAACGACCCATCCTCCTCAACTAATAGAACATTCCTTTTCCTCATTCATATCTCCTTTTTATATGAATATGATTTCAAGGATGTATTTCATGATGAAACTATTGAGTGATCTGCCGGGATGGGTGCGCTGGATGAGTAAACCACAAAGAGTATGCCGTAATAACTGCAATGATATCTGTACGAGACAATAAGCAGGCCGTTCCAGATGTACCACTGGCAAAAACACCGATGAGGAAACCTGCCGTTGTCTCTAAAAGGCCGAAGTTCAAATACTCCCTGGCCTCAAATACGCCATAGCCGCAAATAGGCCGGGGTGCAAGTACACCGGGGTGCAAATACGCCGTAGCCGCAAATACGCCAAGGTGCAAATACGCCAAGGTGCAATTACGCCAAGGTGCAATTACGCCGGGGTGCGAATACGCCGGGGTGTCTGTGAATTT
>JBHHUW010000001.1:0-48773 GCA_046753945.1 Thermodesulfobacteriota bacterium | reverse complement strand
AAACAGGCACCGCAGCATAAAACAGGCACCGCAGCAAAAAACAGGCCCCTTAACAAACAGGCCCCTCTGTAAAGAGGCCCCCCTGGGTCGTGGATGGTTGGTCGAGGTGGGTGTACGAACCTATTGTAACGTGTTATTTATTTAAGTCAAATAAAAAATATTGGAACGAGAAGAGATGAAGGGCCGGGCCACGGTTATCTCTTACCAAGCTCATGAGCGGTAAAAAACCTGTAAAAATACTCCACACCTGACCACATGGTGAGGATAAATGCAGGTATAAGGGTAAGTATTCCCAGTGTATGAAAATCCAGGCCATAGTACGGGTAATGGGCAACAAGTGAGGCCACGGAGATTATCTGCGTGGCGGTCTTGATTTTTCCAAGTTTTCCCGCCGGTATAATTACACCCATATCAGAGGCCACGGCGCGCAGGCCTGTAACGGAAATCTCACGCGAGACAATAAGGGCCACCACCCAGGCAGGAATCCTTCCGGCGGGGATGAGCATAATAAAGCAGGACATTATAAGGAGTTTATCCGCAAGGGGATCGAGAAATTTGCCAAGAGATGTCACAAGGCCTTTCTTTCTTGCCACATAACCATCAAGCCAGTCTGTTATGCATATCAGGAGAAAGAAGATGGCGGCTATGAGGCTGAGGATTTTCCCTGGATATATAAGGAGAAGGATGATAACGGGCACTGCCGCCACGCGCGCAAGGGAGAGCATGTTCGGCAGGTTCAGCATCTCATTACCTGCGCCCCTCTGCAAAGAACCTCTAAGTCTTTTACTGAATCTATGACAAAGTTCTGTAATCATAGCAAGGTATTTTTGCCTATTGGATTAAAAGAATTTTTGTGGGTTATACGCTTACTGCGCCTGGGCTAAAAAACTACTTTGAAGCGTAGTTCTCATAGTAAACAAGGACCTTATTAACATAATCCCTTGTCTCCGCATAAGGCGGGATGGCGCCGTACCTGAGCACCGCGTTTTCTCCGGCGTTATACGCGGCAAGAGCAAGACTGGTCTCTGAGAATTGCGTGAGCAGAAGGCTAAGGTATTTTACTCCGCCTTCGATGTTATCAACGGGGTCGGTCCTGTCACTAACGCCCATCTTGGCGGCCGTGCCGGGCATGAGCTGCATTAGTCCGCTGGCGCCTGCCTCTGAGACGGCTCCTGCGTCGAAGTTGGACTCGGCCTTTATAAGGGCCTTTACAAGTGCGGGGTCTACGCCGTATTTATCGGATTTATCCCTGATTATACTATCGAGCCAGGGCCCATCGCCTACGGGACGGCGCACTACGGTCTCGCGCATTATCATCTTGAAGCCTGCAGTTTTTGGGGCATTCGTAATATGCATCTTACCGTTACTATCAGTATAGGAATAAAAATCGGCAAGGCAAATTGCCTCAAAAGAAAAGACAAATAATAATGTGAGCAGGTAAACCGGTATTTTCATAATAAACCGTTTTGCAAGTAAAAACCAGAAACGCTAAGATAAAAATAGCAGTTACCGTGCAAAAAAGCAAGCTCTCCCCTGCCCTGCGGCAGACTGCGGCCATAGAGGAGGGTCTATGTAGAGACATAAATTCAAAAAGAATTGACAGGTGAATTCATTTTTCTTATCCTGATAGAGTTGCTTTTTAATTGACATCTTTCCCTTCCCCTTAACAGACCCTTTATCTGGAGATATTTTTTTGGAGCTAAAGGCTGATTTTCTTATTATCGGCAGCGGCATATCAGGGCTCACTCTGGCGCTCAAGGTCTCCAGGGTTGGAAGTGTCTGCCTTGTGACAAAGACTGATATCAAGGAGTCTGCCACGTACTACGCCCAGGGCGGCATTGCAGGCGTTGTAAGCCCTGATGACAGCTTTGAGCGCCATATTATGGATACGGAGACTGCAGGCGCGGGGCTCTGCCACAGGGACGTGGTAAAGGCGGTAATTGAGGAAGGGCCCGCACTCATTAATGAGCTCCGTGATCTTGGCGTGCATTTTTCCGGCCACCCCTCAGGGGGGCTTGACCTTGGCAAGGAGGGCGGCCACTCGCGACGTAGAGTAGTGCATGCCGGAGATTTTACGGGACGTGTTATTGAAGAGGCCCTTGTTAATGCTGTAGAGGAAAAGGACAATATATCCATTCATACGGACCATATCGCCGTAAATCTCATAAAAGAGGGCTCTTCAGGGCCGCATCGGCCAGGTATTGTACGCGGGGCCTATGTCCTTGATAAAAAAACAGGAGAGGTCCATACCTTTCTGGCAAGAAACACGGTGCTGGCAACAGGAGGGGCGGGCAAGGTATACCTGTATACGAGCAACCCCGATGTTGCCACAGGCGACGGCATTGCCATGGCCGCAAGGGCCGGGGCAGTTATGTCGAATATGGAGTTTATTCAGTTCCACCCCACATGCCTTTATCATCCCCGGGCCAAGAACTTTCTAATTTCCGAGGCCGTACGCGGCGAGGGCGCTATCCTCAGGCTCGCTGACGGAAGCGCCTTTATGAAGAAATACCACCCCATGGCGGAACTGGGGCCAAGGGACATAGTGGCAAGGGCCATTGACTTTGAGCTTAAAAAAAGCGGCTCTGAGTGCGTTTATCTTGATATTACAGAGAGGCCGGCCAGTTTTATCAAAGACCGCTTTCCGAATATTTATGAGAGATGCCTCTCATTTGGTTTTGACATAACCATAGAGCCCATACCCGTTGTGCCCGCCGCGCACTACGTCTGCGGCGGTATAAAGACAGATATGTCTGGCCGGACTAACCTTAAGGGACTCTACGCCATAGGCGAGTCTGCCTGCACGGGCATGCACGGAGCCAACCGCCTTGCATCAAACTCGCTCTTAGAGGGCCTTGTGCTCTCTAACCGGGCGGCACGTCATATGAGTGAGTTAATAACCAGTACCGCGTCCCTGCCTGCTCCCTCTGTGCCTCCATGGCAGCCGGGCTCTGCGGTACGCAGTGACGAGGCCGTTGTCATCACTCAGAACTGGGAGGAGATCCGGCGTTTCATGTGGAACTACGTAGGTATTGTACGGAGTGACAGGAGACTTGAGAGGGCGCTTCGAAGGATTACCCTTCTTGAGAAGGAAATAGAGGAATACTACTGGGACTTCACCATAACGAGCGACCTTGTTGAGCTTCGAAACATCGCTACCGTGGCCGGGCTTATTATAAGGTCGGCTATCATGAGAAAAGAATCACGGGGCCTGCACTATAATATAGACTATCCCCAAAAAGATGATAAGGCCTACCGAAGAGATACTGAGATAAGGCTGTAGCCCGGAGTCGAGGCCACTCAACCCTCAGGATGGAGGCCCTCAGATGGGAGACTCGGGAAGGGTCTCAGAGGCAGGCTCGGGAAGAGTCTCAGAGATGGTATTAAAAGAAAGTGTCATAACCGTACCCTCACCCTTTTCGCTCTTTACCCTGATATCACCGCTGTGGTCTGAGATGATCCTGAAAGTCATGGTAAGGCCAAGCCCTGCGCCCTCTATGCGGGAAGTCTGAAAGGGGTGGAATATCTTCTTCTGCTCATCAGGCTCGATGCCCACTCCATTGTCCTTTATCTCCACAATGACCTTATCGTCCCCAAGCCTCGTTATTATCTCAAGAAGCCCCTTATCGCCCATGGCCTCTACGGAGTTCTGTATTATATTAACAATGGCTGTTTTCAAGTTGATGTAATCCATATTGATTACAGGCGAGGGTTTTACGCAGGAGACCTTTATCTCAATATCTTTGTTATCGAAGAGATAGGCGGCATCCCTCAAGGCATCCTCAACGACACTGTTAATCTCGCCGGGCCTTAACCTGGAGGTGAGTATGCCTTTATACTCATCAACCCTCTCTATCATCCTCTCAAGCCTGTTAACGCATTTCAGTATGGCCGAGGCGAATTTTTTATTCTTCTCTTCATCTCCATTACCCTCGGAAAGCCGTCTTGCCAGGCCGCCTATTACCATAAGGGGATTTCTTATCTCATGGGCTATACCGTCGGCCATGCCGCCAAGGGCCGCCATCTTATCGCTCTCCTGAATACGTTTCTGCAGGGCGCGCATCCGCAGGAGCGCCCTTACCCTGGCCGAGACCTCCCGAAGGCTGAAGGGTTTTGTTATGTAATCCTCCGCCCCTACGTCAAATCCCTGCACCTTGTTCTCTACCTGGCCAAGGCCCGTGAGCATTATCACAGGGATGTAACGCGTCTTCTCATCGGCCTTCAAGACCTTCAGGACCTCGTACCCGTTCATCTTTGGCATCATCACATCCATAAGTATGACATCGGGGTTAAGGGCCCGCACACGCTCCAGGGCGTCTACGCCGTTAGAGGCGCTCTCAACGATATAACCCTCCCGCTCCATCTTCACTGTAAGAAGGATTACGTTTCTCTCGTCATCATCTACAATAAGTATGACCGGTTTCACGGAAACTCACACCTCATCTCATATCAGATAGAACGGCTTCTTTCATGGTCCGGTAATAAGACTCACTTCTTTTATCCCCCATAGCCATGTAAACTTCAACAAGTTTATCAAGGTCTCTTATGGCGCCCTCAAGTGAACCGCTCTTCATGTTAAGCCTGTATGACATCTTCAGCTTTTCAGCCGCCTCGTCATATCGCTTAGAATCAAAGAGCAATCCAGCGTACCCCCATAGGTCAAGGGCCCTTTTTCTATCATCACCAAGCCACGTGTCAATATCATATGCCCTCTTAAAGTAAAGAATGGCCTCAGTTCTTCGCTCAGTTTCTGCAAGTATGGCTGCCATTATCCTGTATGAATCCGCCAGCGCCGGCGAAGGTCTCCCGGCCTGCTCCTGCTGCACCGCGCTTATGGCCTTTTCAAGGGCCGCGGCGGCTTCATCGAGCTTCCCGGCCTTTATGTAGATAAGCCCGGCGAGGTTCAAGAGAGCGGCAGGAGGAGTCCGGCCCGTTCCTTGAAGGCGAAGGGCGTCTTTTATATTAACCATGGCAAGGCGCGTATCGCCTGTTTTTAAATAGAGCCCCGCAAGGGCGCCATAGGCGGCAGAGAGCACGGACTCGTCTCTGGAGGAAAAGGCGGCCTCAACTGCCCTTGTGAGATGGCGCTCAGCTTCAGAGGTACGGCCAAGCCCGGTATTGGACCGGCCCATACCAATAAGATCAGATACGCGGTCACTGGCCCTGCCTTTCTTTATGTCAATCTCATAGGCCTCTCGATACATGGAGAGGGCCCTCTGGTAATGACCCTCTGCATAGGCCTCATCAGCGCTCTTTCTTATCTCACCGGCCCTCTCCAGAAAAAAAGATTCTTCTACTTCCGGAGTTTTTTCCAGTACAGTGCAGCCGGAAATCACAATCACAGATAGGATAAGAGAGAAAAACCAAACCGTGGTAACGCGGCGACGCGGCTTTGGGAGGCCTGAAAAATCGTATTTCATAAGATTTAAAGTCTTTTGGGTTTAAATTATTGTAGGAATAAAAACCAAGTTTAACATTTTTGGGAACCATATCAAAAAAATCCCGGCCAGGGCTCTACCGGCGCAGGATACATCTGTTCATCTGTTCATCAAAACTTAACACATCAAGCCCTGGCCTGAAAGAAAAAGAGCGCCAGGGCTTGATATTTTATTATGAGAGAAGAGTGGGGAAAAGAGGGAGGGCGGAAAAAAACTTAGATCAGGAGATTAAAAATTAGCCGAGATGGTAACAAAGGGGCCGCTCAGCGATACGCTGCCAATATCATCGTCTTTTTCCACATGGAACTTCAAGTACCTGTACCCTGCCGAGACGTTTACAAAGGGTAAGGGGTGAAAACCGATATTGGCCTCGCCATCCAGTACATAGGCCATGGAGCCCAGGCTCATACCTGTTACCTCGGCCCTGATATTAGCGAGAAATGGTACTGCAACCTGCCCGCCTATTCCTACGGCAGGTATGGGTATCTGCAGACGTGTGGACTCGTCGAGGCCAAAGGCCGCGTCCTTGAGATTTACCCTTCCATCAAGGTATTTTACCTCGACTATAAGGCCAATGCGGTTATCAAGGGTATTGATAAAATCATATCCGTAACTAAAGCGGTGGTAATCTATCTGCAGGTCCGTGGAGATAGCGCTTGAGACGGGAAAGGTCTGGCCTGCAAAGTTTATACTGGTAGTTGATACTGTATTTCCACTCCATGAGAGGGGCGTGTAGGCGTAACGCAGTCTGTGGTTGCCAAGCTCAAGAGTAATCCTCCCCTCTGGAAAATTCTCATGGTCGTCCAGACCGAGGTCGCTTACAAGGTCAAGGTCCGTGCCAATAAGATTACCGCTTGAGGCCTCTATATTTGAGTCAAGATTAGTAAACCAGTACCTTGCCTCAACATCAACTATGGCGTTGGCATTGGAGCTAAAGAGAAATAACGATACCAAGACTGCTATGCCTGTTAAGAGTCTTCGCATCAAAAATCCTCCTTTGCTACAGTTTGCAATAAGAGCCGCGTTCACCAGGAGCCTTGTTCACTCACTTCAAATACAGCCTTATTATACTGAAAAGCATGATGAACCGGTGTGACCACAGTCACTGTAAGGGTTTGTAAAAGCAGAATTTTCAGGATAAAAGAGGGAAAAAAACACTGTGATGCAGTAAATTGGCCTTATGAAAAAAAACAGGGCATGGCCGGCAAAAGGTACCTAACGCGGTCTGAGACCGGCTTTTAGCCCCATAACGGCGCTGAAGGCATCGGGGCCGTCAATGGCCTCATAGGGCCTGAACTTTCTGCCATGCAGGGGCACCATGATATTATGATTCGTAATATTCATCACGGCCTTATACCAGGGCGCAGCGGAGGGAACATCAACAAAGCCTCTCTCCTTACGGCGCATGAGGGAAAAGTTAGATGGACCTGCGGAGAGCCTCTCCAGTATGTCGTCCATTATGGTAGCAAAGTCTTTTCTGGAGACTATTGTATCGGGCCTGAAAAGATAGGAAGAGGAGGGGCGCGAATAGGAGGACGTAAGGCCTTTTATCCTTAATCCGAGTATCTTGCCTATCTCCCTTCTAAAGGGGCTGTCATAAATATCAACCGGCACAGGTATCCTCTCCATGCCCATCTGCACCTCATATGAAGAAAGCAGTCTATCAAGCTTCAGCTCTCCTATGAGGATGGCGGCCACATCTTCTCTCTTAATATTGTGATGAAAGGCGAGAACCACTACCCTGGGCGAGCCCTCGGCCCTCTCTATGTGGCTCAGAATAAGACCGCTCCTCTTGTAGGCCCGGTCCGCAAGGGTGCCCCACTTACCGCCTTTATCGGCATCTCTCAAGGATTCGTACTCGGACATGGCGCTCTCGAGGCGCCCGGCATCAAAGTATGCATTGCCAATATAATAGGAAGCAGCGTCGCTGCCCTCATAATATGGAAGTTTCGCCCTCTCCACCTTTGTCTTCATGGCACGTCTGAACTCATTCTCCACTTTAAGGAACCAGCCCGGTGATTTAAAAGTAGTATAGGCCCGCATGGCGGCGATACTGCGTCTGAAATCATCCTCCATGCCTGAAGAATATTTTTTGGCATTATAAAGGGCGACCCGCGAGGCCATTACGGCCTCATTGTCTATATTATACCCGGCGGCGGCTATCTGGGCGTTGGCAATAGCGAGACCGCTGTAGGCAGGTGAATAATGATCGTCGCAGGCCAGTATGCCTTTGAATATCCCCGCGGCGATGCCCGATTTTTTTTCCTCAAGGTGGGCCATGCCGCCAAGATACTCCTTCACTGTATTCTCACCTGACAAGAGGCACTTTGATGAGGGGCCACCGCAGCCGGAAAGTACAGCCGCCGCGGCAATCAGCAGGGAAAGAACCAGATACCGCACCTTCTCCAGTAATCTCATAATCTACCTTTTTTATTGCTTATCGGCATCAACCGGCGGCACCGGATGAGGTTCTTATAACGTCTCCTGCCTTAAAACCGCTGCCCGTCTTTATGAGAGCGCGGGAGATATTCTCATCCTGATGGGTAGATAGAACGGCCTCGCCCACTTTCTGCTCAGTGCGCCCTATAACCCTGCCTGTATCAGGGTCTACGAGTTCCTTACCATATCTATAGACGGAAAAAACAGTGCCTGTGCTCAATCTGCTCTTTGTGCCTGCCCGCACATAAAGGGTCTGCCCCTCAACGGCGAGCACCCTGCCCCTGAAAGGCATGGCGTTGAGTTTCTCAGCCATAGAGGTCATGGCCTTTGTAAGGGCGTCGCGGAGCGCGCCGTCACGAAGGCTCATATCAAAGGTAGACCTGGAGCCAAGCCCCAGGAGCCCTCCCGTAGTCTTCCTGTACTCACCTGCCCCTGATTCGGCCAGGAGGCTCTTTCCCGTCTCCACGTCTACAAGGGCATAATCCACCTGAACCCTTGAGATGACGGTCTTTGATTGAGCGAGAAGCACGTTTGTGCTCTCCTCAACTGTAGAGTAGGAGGTGACGGCGCCGGAAATCCTGAAATCCACGGATTCATAACCGGCAAGTACGTCCTTCTTACCCTTTTTCAAGACGCCTGTATCCTGTAAGGCCGAGAGGCTGGCCTGCTCGCTTAAATCTTCCTCGGTGAGAACAATAGGCTCAAGACCGGCGCGCTTGACAATAGTTCTTAGAATTTCCGTAGCCGCATCAGCCACGCCAAGGGCCTTGCCCGGGGTCTTGTCCCTGAAGGCGATTATTGCCACATTATAAGAGGGCCCCCTGTAATCAAGGCCTTGTTTTTCCAGTCTATCCGACTCCCTGGTGCGGCTTATATCCTCCTCTACGGCGCCCTTTGTATAAGGCCCGCATCCCGCCATAAGAGCAACAAAGAAAAGCATGAGGAAAAGAGGGACGGCAGAGACCTTAAAGCTCCGCGACAGAATGTTTTCCATAACAAAAAATCTCCTTTTCAGACGATGAGTTCCCCTGTGCTCAGCCGCTTGCCGGCGCAAGCTCACCCGGGCCTGCCGGCAGCGCCTCCAATATTATACGTAAGAGCGAGTTTGTCTCTAACTTCAAATGAGTCTTAAACATGGTGGTCACTATCTCTTCACCAAGGGAGATGACGGCGGCATGCTCAAGTTTTTCAAGGGGAATTACCCTTATTATATGCCATTCTTCAAGGCCCGGCACCTCTTCAAGGCCCTTTACAAGGTCAGGCACCTCGCTGCCCGAACCTATCTCTTTAAGTATAGTAACGGCAGTACCGGCCTTGCCGCCTACATAAAAGCTCTTAACCCCTCCGCCTCTGGCCCATATAACGGAACCGCTTGCTCCATGGACAAGTTTAAACCCTGCCCTTACCTCTTTTACATTATATACCCCTGTGATGATATCGTCAAAATTAAGAAGATATCCGTAAACAAGACCATCGACCCCAAGGGCCTCTGCCACGGCCTCAGGGTTTGTGTACTCAAGCTGACCTCCAAGGGTAATACCCATCTTTTCGCGAAGAAGACGGTCTGATTCCTCTATGGGCAGTACGCTGTAATGCCTGTAGACAAACTCCTTGTATGCCTGCTTTCTCACCATCTCTGCCCCGCCAACATCATTGGTCATGTTGTACATTGGCAGGAGGGCAATGGTGCGCACCGTGGAAAAAGGGTTTGGCGCTATATAATAAGGCCCGTGCGTGGCTCCGCAGCCGCTAAGTAAGAGCAGTGTGAATAATACCAGCCATAAGAAGGGCCTGCTATTAGGATTCATAAGTATTGAAGAGAGTGATTATCATTTTGTGCGGCTGTAATGGTAAAGGACCGGCAAATATCAACAAGGGGTTTGAGGCAGAATGACCAGGATCAAAAAACCTTTGTGAAGGGTTATCTCTACACTCTCCACACTACCTGCCCCACACTACCTGCCCCCTGCTGTCCCATGGCCCTCCAGCCTCCTTGCCTTCTCAAGGCACCAGGAGTCTTACCGCTCTGGTAGGGCCTCAAAGAAAAAGCGTTTAGAGCCTGTCTCTTTATAATAACAAAAAAAAAGATTTACAGGTAAAAAATAAATTCTTCTTCAGGCCCTGCTCTACAATGAAGAGCAGGGCAGGACTGCGCCCCACGGGGTAAAACCCCGCTAAATAGTCGAGCAGATCAATCCATGACAAGGGATTACAGGTAAAGTGTCTATCCATCTAAAAAGGAAAGACCGCCGTAATAGACAAAAAAAAAGACCCCTCATAGAGGGGTCTTTTTTAAGATTAATCCAATATCCTCTTTAATCACTCTGCTTCATGGACTTTATAAGCACCTCTGCCACCTCAGGTCTTGAGAACTCCGGCGGCGGACAGGTGCCGGCCCGCAGCATTTCACGCACCTTTGTGCCCGAGAGGGTAATATGCTCTGATGAATCATGGGGACAGGTCTTGTACGAGGCCATGCCGCCGCAGGATTTACAGTGGAATGTATAGTCAAAGAACATGGGCGCTATGCCGATGGCCTCTGGCTCGAATTTATTGAAGATGAGGTGAGCGTCAAAGGTACCGTAATAACCGCCTACACCTGCATGGTCTCTGCCCACGATAAAGTGTGTACAGCCGTAGTTCTTGCGGATAAGGGCGTGAAAGACGGCCTCACGGGGACCGGCGTAGCGCATGGCCGCGGGATATACGGAGAGCACTACCCTGTCTGCGGGATAGTACTTTTCCATAAGTGTTGTGTAGCAGTTCATCCGCACATCGGCAGGTATATCGTCGGACTTTGTCTCACCAACAAGGGGGTGTATCATAAGGCCGTCAACGGTCTCCAGGGCGCACTTCTGTATGTACTCATGGGCCCTGTGTATGGGGTTTCTTGTCTGAAAACCCACGACCCGTCTCCAGCCGTTCTTCTTAAAGAGCTCTCTTGTCTCAAGAGGGTCTCTGCGGTGCTCGTTAAACTTATCGTACTCCGTACGCTCGAGCATGGATATCTTGCCGCCAAGCAGCTTTTCGCCCATGGCATAGACGTTTTTCACCCCCGGGTGAGCCTCCTCGGCTGTGCCGTAAACACGAAGGGCCTCTTTTTCCTTATCATGATTGAAAATCTCCTCAAGGTGAAGCACAGCGAGGAGTTCTCCGTTTTCGTTAGTGAGGGCCACATCAGAGCCCTCTTTGAAGGCAGCCGCCTCGGCCCCGGTGGCCGAGAGGGTTACGGGTATGGTCCAGGGCAGACCGCTTTTCAGCGTCATAGTATCCATGACAGCGTGGTAATCGCCGTGCCCCATGAAACCCTCAAGGGGACTGAAGCCGCCGGTGGCTATCATCTCAAGGTCTGAGATCTCTCTCTCATTAAGGACCTTGGTCTCCATATCAAGAGAGGCTTTTTCCAGATTAAGACGGGCCTTACCCTCTACGACCCTGTTTATAAGCACTCCGCCATGTGGCGCGATTAATGAATCCACCTTTAGAAATCCTCCTTAAAACTGCATAACACAACAGGTTTAATTGATACAAATCAATAAGTTAAGCTATATACCTTATAAGGGGCTTCACGTTTATTTGTCGTGAAGTCCGCACTCGGTCTTCTTAAATCCGGCCCATCTTCCGGCCCTTGGGTCCTCGCCGGGCTTTACCTCATTGGTGCATGGCTCGCAGCCGATGGAGGGGTAATTCCTGTCATGGAGCTTGTTATAGGGCACGTCATTGGCACGGACATAATCCCAGACATCCTCAGTCGTCCACTTAACCAGGGGGTTTATCTTTACAAGGTTGAACATGGCGTCCCAGCCCACTACAGGGGCGTTGGCCCTTGCCGGGGCCTGGTCCCTTCTTATGCCGGTTATCCAGGCGCTGAGCCCGGAGAGGGCATCCCTTAAGGGGCCGATCTTTCTTATATCGCAGCACTTTTTAGGGTCCTTTGTCCAGAGCTCCTCGCCGTACTCCCCGGCCTGCTCCTCAAGGGTCATTGTTGTGCAGTATTTCTCAGGCGCTATGCCGTACTTCTCATTAAGGCGCTCCATGACCTCATAGGTCTCCTTGAAGAGCAGGTTCGTATCAAGATAAAAGATCCTGGCATCAGGCTTTATCTTAACGAGCATATCCACAAGGGCTACGTCCTCCAGGCCGAAACTGCAGGCAAGGGAGATATCCTGGCGATCAAAATTCTCTACAGCCCATTTAATGGCCTCCTGCGGCCCCTTGTCCTCAAGACTTTTCGAGACCTCATTAAGTTCTTCTTCCGTCCACTTCTTTGCTGACATCTTACGTCCTCCCTTTCAACCCTGGTGATTTTAAGTTACTTGACTATGACGACCTCACATGAGGCCATCTCTTTAACCTGCAGGGGGAGCCCCTTCTTAAAATACTGAAAAAAGGACCTCTCCCTTCTCTCCTGTATAACTGTAAGCCCGATATCGTGGGCGCTTATGGCCCCAAGTATGGTGGATACATAAGGCCCCTCGTCCATAAGGGGTTCAAATATCACGCCCTCCTCCATTGCCCTTACCTGCACCCTGCCAAGGGCCTCATAGCCCCTCTGCCTGTACTCGCGCATAAGAGACTCTGATAGAGTGGCCGAGGGTCTGTCGCCTGTAAATCCGATATCCGAGAATTTTTCGGAGACCTCCTCGGCAAGCTCAGACTCGAGTAGAAAAAAGGCCACAAGTACGCGGCCCTCGCCGGCAGCCCGCTTGACGGCATAGTCAATGGCATTATCAGAGTGCACATGAGGCGATAGAACGAGGAGTAACTTTTTATTATTCTCCATCATAACCTAATTAAATGGGTTCGTAAACCAAAATGGCGGGTTTATGATAATTATTTTATATAAACCCGCCTGTTTAAGCAGGCCCGCTACGTAAGGCCGATAAGGGGCCAGTAAAAGTGGGCCATGACATTAAAGGTAACCCACGAGGTGATGAACATAATCACCCCTCCCTTTACCATATCCCGCACGGATATATAATCGCTTGATACGGCTATGGCATTGGCCGGTGTGCTCATGGGGAGCATAAAGGCCAGCCCCGCGGGAATGGCAACGGCATACGTAAGGACCTCGGGGCTCATATTCATCCTTCCAGCCATGCCTATGCTCACGGGCAGGAGCACGGCGATAACCGCGGCATTGCTCATGGACTCGGTGAGCAGTATGGCCAGGAGCGAGAATAGCGCGAAGACCGTTATTGGCGTCTCTGCCCACTGAGCCATAATAAAATCCACCATCCATTTTGCGGCGCCGCTCCTGTCAAGGGCCGTGCCGAGGATAATGGCGCCTCCGTACATGAGAATTATGCCCCAGTTGACATACTCCTCAATATCCCTCCACTTTACGAGTTTCAGGACAAAGAGAGCAGTAACAGATAACATGGCCACGGCGGCAAGGCCAACGGTTTTCCCCAGTGTTACCCAGAAGAAGATGGTAATTACGAGTATAAACCCTACGGCGTATTCTCTGGGGCGCACCTTTCCAAGGGCGCCGGCGCGCTTCACTATAACCTCGCGCGCGCTCTCAACGCCCTTGATATCAATGGGAAAGAACCTCGTAAGCACGATGTATCCCACAATAAGAAGGACTACAACAAGGGGCGCAACGGCAACGGTATAGCCTATAAAGCTGAAACTCTCGCCCGTAGTCTCCTTGAGTATGCCCATGGCAAGGGGCACCCGCGCGCCGCCAAGAAAGGTCCCAACCCCGCCTATAACAGAGCCCCAGGCAAGGGCGAAGAAGAGGAGCTTTCCGTAATTAGACTTTCCGGGACGAAGTTTCAGGGACTTTGATATCTCAAGCACTATGGGAAAAAGCATAGCCGCCACAGCGTGCTCGCTCATTACGAATGATAATGAGGCGGCAAGGAGGAATATGCTGATAACAAGCCTCTTTGGAGAGCCGCCATATTTTTCCATGAGGCGCAGGGCCACCCTGTTCGAGAGCCCGGACTGCATGACCGCTCCGGAGAGGATAAAAGCGCCGAGTATGAAAAACACTGCCTCATTGCCAAAGAGCGAGTACGTGGACTCCCTTGGCAGTATGCCAAGGAGCGGAACCAGCACTATGGCAAATAACCCGGTAATGGCCACGGGCACGGCATTTGAGACCCAGAGCACGAGGCACAGCAGAAAGACGGCAATTGCCCTCATGCCCCCTACCCCAAGGCCCTCTGGCGCTGGAAGGAGAAGAAAGGCAAAGAAACCCAGCCCCAGCAAGAGAAATAAAATGGGCCTTCGCGCCTTTAAGGCGATGATTACCCATAATGGCCTTCTGTCAATCTCAACTCTCACGGGACAACTCCCTTAGGACATCTATGACCCCTCAGGAGGGTCCTCCTTTGGCGTCTTTTTTACCCTTAGCCGTCTTCGAAGGGCACTTAGCCCCCAGGCCGCCTTCATACCGAGCCTTGAATCGTAAAAATTATCAAGGAGCGACGGCGCGCCATCTTCATCTGTAAGCAGGTATCCTCCCTCTACAGGGGTAGTGACCATGCTTATATCACGTACCCAGTTAAAATTTATACCCTTCTTCTTCAGCGTCCTGTAAAGGTGCTGATAGACCGGGATAATGACCTCTGCCTCAAGGTCCGTAACATCAAGGGGCCTCTCACGTGAGGGGCGAAAAATAGGCAGTATGGGCACAACCCCGGAATCTGTTAGAAAATCAATACCCTGAATCGTTGAGCCCGGTGGTTCGAGCCCTACAATGAGGTGCGAGGCCACTGTGCCGCTGGGAAAGATACCTGCGGCGTATTTCAGGGCATCAAGGGTCCTCTGTCTTCCAATAAGCCCGGCCCTTCCGGGACAGATGACGGAAAAAAGTTCCTTGTCAAAGATATCCAGGTTATAGAGCATGGAGTCAACGCCAAAGGCGTAGGCCCTCTCTATCCACTCGTTACTTGCCGGAGGCAGGGCCTCTACGGCTACAAGGCAGTTAAAGTGGGACTTAATGGCCCTTACGTAAGGCTCGAGGAATTTGATTCCACCGTCATCACCCTCGCTAAAACCAATAGAGAGGTAGATAATGCCAGAGGCCTTTTCTTTCAATACGGCCCCTGCGGTCTCAAGGACCTCTTCCACCGTATAGACGGGCGCATCAGCCTCGGAGGCGTCTCTGCTGAAGTTGCCGGCGCAGTAGCGGCACTGGGCGCTGGATTTAAAAAAACCGCACCTCTTGTCGGGAGTTATAACGGTGTAACTCCCGTGGGTTACGGCGATATCGCCAAAACGTACGCCTGAAGCGGTCTTGCGGGTGTAAAACTCCGGCGGATCGAGGATACTTACCGCCACACTCTCACTGCCGTTAGTAAGGATATACCCCTTTTTACCGGCGGCCTTTTTTATAACGTAAGGCGACCGTACTGTAAACCAGTCTTCGCAGGGTATATTGACAAGGACCTTCTGCGGCAAGAGTATATCTATACCCGTGGCTCCGCAGGCCCTGGCCCTGGCCTCCGGGTCTTCTATTGCCGCGCCCCGGAGCATGAGGTCTATCTTCAATGCCCCGGGGTTATTAAAATAATTCCGGTTTTTCAAAATAGGTGACTGCCCCGCCTCTCTTTGGCCCCCTCTTCCTGCATAAGGCCTGCCTCTAAAGTACAATACAGCGCGCCCGGCCCCGGTCAGGAACGGAGCTCGCAGGGGGCCTGTTCATAGAGGGCAAGTTCCTTGATGGTAGCCTTTTCGCCTTCGCCGCAGAGCGCGCACTCAGGGTCTCTACGCACCTTTACTTTACGAAAGTTCATGCCAAGGGCATCGAATATGAGGAGCTCTCCGGCAAGGGACTTTCCAATAGAGAGTACCTCTTTTATGGCCTCAACGGCCTGCAGGACTCCGATTACGCCGGCAAGGGCGCCAAGGACCCCGGCCTCCTGACAGCTGGGCACCATGCCCTGGGGCGGAGGCTCCGGGTAGAGGCACCTGTAGCAGGGCTGGCCTTCATGGGGCTTAAATACGGAGACCTGACCGTCAAACCTGAACATACTGCCTGATACAAGGGTCTTGCCCTCAAAGAAAGAGGCGTCGTTCATGAGGTAACGGGTAGGAAAATTATCCGAGCCGTCAAGGACCACGTCATAACCGCTTATCACCTCACGGATATTCTCCGTCCCAAGACGGCCCTCAAAAGGCTGCACCACAACATCGGGGTTAAGGGCCTCTATACTCTGCCGAGCGCTCTTTACCTTTGGCATGCCAACGGTATTGTTGTTGTGTATTATCTGGCGCTGCAGATTACTAACATCCACTACATCGCCGTCGGCAAAACCAATAGTGCCTACTCCCGCGGCGGCAAGGTACAGAAGCGCCGGAGAACCAAGGCCGCCGGCTCCAAGGACAAAAACCTTGCTCTCAAGAAGCTTTGCCTGTCCTTTTCCCCCTACCTCGGGTAGTATTATGTGTCTTGAGTAACGCTCTATCTGCTCGTCTGTAAAGTCCATCTTCTCTCAAACCCCCTTCATAAAAAAAAGGCCTCTTTACTCTGCAGGCCGGCGGTGAAGACCCCGGCACTAAGAAGTAAAGGCATTAGCCTGTAAAAAAATCTTAAGAGTATAGGGCCTCTCCCCTGCCCTCACGCCCCCTTGCGGGGTCTTTACTTAGCCGGTTTAGCAATTTCCAGAGGCTCTTCCCTGAAGGGTTCATCTTCCTCATCAAAGGTCCAGGACTTCATGGTGACCTCGGTGCCGCCTTTAACGGAGACTATTATATAGGAGTAGCCCGGCTGGGCCATCTCGCGATCATACTCCGAGGGGCTCTCCGGGTGGTCCGGATGGGAGTGATAAAAACCCATCAGCTCCAGGGACTGAGAACGGGCGCCTTTGTCCGCCAGGTTTATCTCCATGGGGTCCATCATGTACCTGTCATGGGCCCTCTCGCGGTTGAGGTTAGTACATTTCTCAACGTAGAATATTTTTCTTCCTCCCATCATGGCGTTGCCTATGAGCACTCCGCAGCACTCATGGGGATACTCCTCTTTTACATGCTCAATGATAACGTTATAGACGTCCTCGGGAACTCTTAATTTATCTTTTTTCTTGAACTTTGAGAGCAGACCCATGACTTACCCCTTAAGTTGTTTTTTTTGAGTTAATAGATTTTGTTCACATTTAAGAGCAAAAAATCCGTTATTGTAATAAATGAAAAGGGCCTTAAAAAAAGCACCCTCTTTAAGAGCGTTTAAAAATACATCAAAGAAATATCTCAGAACAAAAAAAGTTTAAGGCAGAAGAAAGAGCTGATAATTTGTCCTGTAAGTCTCCCCAATGTACGATATATAAAAAAACTCAATCTCAACCAAAAACCCCGGCAGACTTCTCTATCCCACCGGCTCCCGGCTCTTCAGGAAGACCCCCTCTCAGCCCGCTTTCTCAGCCCCTCTCAGCGGCCGGACCGCCCCGGTCCTATTCCCAGAGACGTGTGGAGAGATATTTATCTCCGCCGTCGGGGAAGATAGTTACTACAATGCCTTTTTTAAGCCCCCTTGCCACCTCAAGGGCTCCGAGCATGGCAGCGCCCGATGACTGGCCCACAAGCAGACCCTCTTCTCTTGCGAGCCTCTTGGTCATCTCATATGACTCTTCTGTAGAAGCCTGGACCTTACCGTCAAGTGAGGCCTCATGATAGATACCCGGCACTATGGAGGACTCCATATGTTTAAGTCCCTCAAGTCCATGCATGGGGTTATCGGGCTCTATGGCGATGACCTTGATCTTGTTGTTAAATTCTTTCAGCCTTCGCATGGTCCCCATTATGGTGCCGCCTGTTCCAATGGTAGTAGCAAAGTGGGTAATTGCGCCGCTTGTCTGCTCTATTATCTCAAGCCCTGTGCCGTAATAATGGGCAAGGGGGTTTGAGGGATTATTATACTGGTCGAGCTTACAGTATTTTTCCGGGTTATCCACGTAGAGTTTCCAGGCAAGGCGGATAGCGCCGTCAGACCCCTCAAAGGGGCTTGAAAAAATCACCCTGGCTCCAAAGGCGTCAAGTATTTTCTTTCGCTCCGAGCTTACGTTCTCAGGGACTACGAGTTCCACGCGATGGTTCTTTACAGCGCCTATCCAGGCGTAGGCAATGCCCGTATTACCTGAGGTGGAGTCCAGTATTATCTTTTCCTTTGTAAGGCGCCCGCTCTTTTCCGCGTCCTCTATCATGCGCAGCGCCGGCCTGTCTTTTACAGAGCCGCCGTGATTGCAGGACTCCAGTTTGGCGTATATCTCAACACCGCCGGGAAGGTCTTTTGTTATCCTGTTTATCCTCACAAGAGGCGTATTGCCTACAAGTTCAAGGGCAGAGAACCTGGCCTTACCGGCCGATGGTCCGTCTTCCTCTGAAATGCTCTGCAATGTATTATGCTTACTCATTAAAGACCTCACCCGTAATATTGGACCAATAATAGAGATTCCATGTAAAACCCCTTTTTTTATAAGGTATTTCTATTACTTTAGTAAAAACATCAAGTTTATAAATTATAATACCTTAGTACGTTTGTCAAGAATAATCTACGCAAATTTAGAGGGAAAAAGCATACTTAAGGCATATAAGAGAGGGCCCTTGCCAAAAATAAATAGAGCTTTATCCCGGCAAGGGGCGAAAATGTGGCGGATATAAACGGCAGAGCGCGGCTACTCTATGCGGCTACTCTATAATATTCATCTCAATAGGCTCCACCTTTACGCCATTTTCAGTAAAAAAATCAATGGCTTTTTCTATCTCACCGGGCTCACCCTCGAGCTCAAGGGCCACAATCCCTATCTTATCCGTAACAGAGGCCTGCCTTACGTTAGTGAGAACATTGAACTTTTTCACACACTGACATAGCAGGGGCTCCTTCACCTTCTCCGGCGGATAAGTAAGATAGACCTTTCTTTTCAAGGCTTACCTCCGCCTGCTATGGCCGGGATAATGGAGAGTTCGTCATTATCGGCAACAGCGGTACTGAGGTTATCCTTGAAGCGTATGTCCTCGTCATTGAGATAGAGGTTTACAAAGCGGCGGAGGTTTCCGTCGTCCTCGCAGATTCTCTCTT
This sequence comes from Thermodesulfobacteriota bacterium, assembly GCA_046753945.1. Taxonomy (GTDB): domain Bacteria; phylum Desulfobacterota; class GWC2-55-46; order GWC2-55-46; family JADFVP01; genus JAJRZX01. The sequence goes on along the minus strand of JBHHUW010000001.1, from coordinate 29,870 downwards.
TGAGCCCGGGGTAGTTCTTCTCAAGGTCTTCTATAACCTCGGTGACATTTGTTCCCTCGGCCACGACCTCATCCTGGTCCTTTGTTATCTTGCGTAGCGGTGTTGGTATCCTCACCTTTACACTCATTGTCCCCTCCTGCTTAATTGATTTAAGGTTACCCGGCTACTTCTATGAGAATTTTGAAGAAGCCGTCATCCTTTGTTACCTTGACTATCTTATGCCCTTCTTCCTTAACGCTCTTTGGCACGTTTGCAATGGGCTCACCGGCATCAAGTACTACCTCAAGGAGTTCACCGGGCTCCATGTTCTCAAGCTTTAGCTTTGTCTTTACAAAATTGGTGGGGCAGAGCACCCCGCGTAGATCAACACTTTCCTTTGCCTCTAAATCGCTCATATCTTCCTCTGTATTACATTGTTTTTTTTTGCCGTTATGCCTTAAAGAGGGTTTTTCCCCCATGTATCACATGTCTTTGGGTCCGCGCCCCCACGCCCTTCTCAATCCTCAAGGTCGATTAACGGCCTATCTGTTGGCGGATGCTCCGGCACTACGGCCATATCGCCAAATACCGGGGCCATGTGCTTCATGTAATCATCCATGCCCAGCCTCTGCAGCACGCTTCCTATCCTCTCGAAACTATTACCATTTGCCTGATACCACTTTACGGTCATATCTATGGCATCGCTTACCTTTTCCTCGGGCAGAAAACGGCAGACCTCAACGCCTTCCAGTGGATGGCGGCCATGTTTGCCGCCTACGCGCACCATAAAACCGTGACGCCTGGGGACCCAGGCCTCCGTGGGGCAGGCCCTTATGCAGTCGGCGCAGTAGAGGCATTTATTTACATTGAAGATAGGTTCCCCTGTATCAGGGTGGGCCACAATGGCCCCCTCTTTACAGGCCTCGGCGCAGATAGTGCAGCCAGTGCAGAGGTCCTGAACCCATTCGGGGTCTACAACGCCCTGAAAGCCAAGGTCCATCTCCACAGTCCTTGAGCAATCAATTGGACAGCCCGAGAAAGAGGTCTTGAACTTATGAGGGGTCTCTGTTCCAAAGTACTTTTCATCTACCATACGGGCCATGGCCTGGGCGTCTATAAGACCATTGGGGTTGTACTCGCAGCCGCCGCAGGCAGTGGGCACACGCACACGGGGCCCGCAGGAGGCAACCTTCTGGCCAATTTTTTCAAGCTCTGCCACAAGTGCGTGAAAGTCCTTGTAGTCCACATATAATATCTCAAGGGACTGGCGGTAGCTAAAGTGCACCACGCCTTCTTTACTGTATTTTTCAGCAAGCTTTGATATCTCCACAAGTTTTTCCGTAGTCATCCTGCCGCCGGGACAGCGCAGCCTTACGGTAAAGAGGTCCTTTTGCCTCTGCTTTATGAACCCGCCGGACTTAAGGTCATTAAAGTTAACCTTACCCTTGAGTTTCTCAAGATCAAGGTCCACCTTATTGGTCTTATCTTCTATATAATGGTCTGTCATTTAAAGAGCCTCCTTGAAAAAGCCCCCCTCAACTACAAAAAAAAAGGGGGGGGAAGTAGTATGGTTAATGTTTATCCTTATATGATACCAGAGTAATGCCCCTCTTTACAATAAAAGCCTCATAAAGGGATTTTTGCTCCGCTCCGCTCTACCCCTCACCTGCCGCTACTTTGCCACGGCTTTTTTCACCTTGCCGCCGTTTACAAGGTCGTCAAAGTCGGCAAGTCTCGCCTCTATAACAGGAGGAGCGGCAATTTTTCCAACGAGAGCCTCCTGGGTCTTAAGGCCATTACCTGTAATGGAGACCACTATGGACTCGTCACGGGGAATGCGGCCCTGCTCAATAAGTTTTTTTGTTACACCGAGGGTAACTCCTCCGGCGGTCTCGGCGAATATGCCCTCTGTCTCGGCAAGGAGCTTCATGGAGTCTACAATTTCATCGTCTGATACGTCCTCGGCCCAGCCATTACTTTCGCGAATGGTCTTTGCCGAGTAAAAGCCGTCGGCAGGGTTGCCTATGGCAAGTGATTTGGCAATGGTATCAGGTTTTACCGGGCGCAGAAGCTCGGTCTTCTCCTTTACAGCCGTTACAATAGGGGCACAGCCCGTAGCCTGGGCGCCGTAAATCCTGGCCGGAGGACTATCTACAAAACCAAGGTTCTTGAACTCCTTAAAGGCCTTTGCAATCTTGGTAATAAGGGAACCGCCGGCCATGGGCACGATTACATGTTGGGGGAGTTTCCAGCCAAGCTGCTCGGCTATCTCATAACCAAAGGTCTTTGAGCCCTCGGCATAAAAGGGTCTTATGTTGATGTTCACAAAGGCCCAGCCGTATTTACCGCCTATCTCGCTGCAGAGCCTGTTCACCTCGTCATAGGTGCCCTTTATGCCCACGAGGTTCGTGCCGTAGACAAGGGTCCCCGTGATCTTGGTCTGCTCAAGGTCATAGGGGATAAAGACATAGCTGCTAAGACCGCATGCCGCGGAGTTGGCGGCAACGGAATTTGCAAGGTTGCCCGTAGAGGCGCAGGCAATAACATCAAAGCCCATCTCTCTTGCCCTTGATATGGCCACGGATACTACGCGGTCCTTAAATGAGAGAGTAGGAAAATTAACGGCATCGTTCTTAAGGTAGAGCTCTTTTACACCCAGGGCCTCTCCCAGATTATAAGCCCTAACCAGCGGGGTAAAGCCCGAGTTGTTGCCTACCGTGGGGTCGCCTTCTATGGGAAGAAGCTCCCTGTACCTCCACATGTTGGGCGCCCTGCTCTCAATAAGTTCTCTGGTAAGGACCTTGCCTATATTACCGTAATCATACTCAACCTCAAGAGGGCCGAAACATAACTCGCAGACATGGATGGGGTCCAGCGGATATGTCTTACTGCACTCCCTGCACTTTAATCCTTTCATATACTTCATATAAGTATCTCCTGTAGAGTGACTCTACGTCTATAGTTGGTAAGACAACTACCTCGTCCTCATGGGCTCTCCATCAGCACAGCAGATGGAGTCTTGAGGGCAAAAAAAAACTCTTCTTTGATAAGAAGAGTCTCCAGCAAATCTTCTTATCTTTCAGGGTTTTTTTCTTCAAAAACCCTGCTGGATTTAGCACCTGTCATACTATTAAATAGCACCGGTTGCTGTGGTTTCATCGGGCCAGTCCCTCCGCCACTCTGGATAAGATATCCATTTATTCAATTGTATCTGAAACTTTAATATATATTTATCTGACTGTCAAGATTATTATTACAAAAGTTACACTTTGCCGCAGAGCCGGGGAGCGCATTAAAGTGTGCGTTTAAAGGTAAGTATGCTCACCGTAAGGGTTACAAAGGAAAAACCCGCGAGAAAGAGCAGGTCATTAGTTATGGTCCAGAATCCCGAGCCCTTAAAGATTAGGGCCTTGAGGGCGTGTACGGAGTATGTCTCAGGGTTTACAGCGGCAAAGACCTGAAGCCACCCGGGAAAACTCTCCACCGGATATATGGCTCCGCTTGGAAAGAAAAAAATGACATTTAAAAAGCCGCCCACAATGCCCATAATCCTCGGATGGGTGGCACGGCCCAGGACAAGGAACATGAGCCCCTGAAGAGATAGCGCAGAGAGTATAAAGACAACAAGAACAGAGAAAAAACCCGATAAGGCAAGGAGGTCCCAGAGATACATGCCCGCCGTAAGGGTGCTAAGAAATAAGACGATAACTGCAAGTACGGTAGTGACGAGAAGACCGCTTATAACAAGGGCCACGACAATATCCAGCCTTGTGAGCGGCGTAAGGAAGTAAGACTCGTCCACACCCAGAAACCTGTCCATGACTACGTTAAAGACACCTGTTGTCATTGCCCCTATGAATATTGCCATGATAACAACGCCGGGAATAAGGCCCTGGTCGTAATCTATCTTTTTGTAGGTATTTATGGCCCGTACAAAGACTCTTCCACTACCGGCCCTTGTTGGGGTAAACTCCACGAATACCGCCCCAACGGCCCCTCTTACGGCCCTCTCAATTGTAGCCGAGGATATGGTCTCAACATTATCAAGGAATAGCCCTACCTCCGAGGTCTCGCCTCGTATGGCCTTTCTTGAAAAATCATGTGGTATAAGTAGAACGGCCTTAAAGAGACCCTCCTCAAGGCTTTGCATGGCTTCGGCCTTATCGGTTACTGTAATAACGCGTATGGAGGCAGGACCTTGCTGAATGGCGCGAAGGTTTGCCAGAATCCTCCGTCCGTATTCGCCCTTATCCTGGTCCACTACGGCAACAGAGAGGCTTTTCAGCTCTCCCTGAAAGCTCGAGCCTATTATTATAAGATAGACAATGGGCATGGCTATGGAGACGCCCACGACAAATGGGTTGCGGATAAACTTTCTTAAGTCTCGCTCTATTAAGGCGTATATGCGTATCATGGCACGGCCTCTCTTCGCCCTCTTATACTAATTGGGCAAGACCCCATGAGAGGCCTTGCCGAAAAAACCTAACTCATCTTTCTCGGAACTCCGGCGCCGATGAAAAAGCTCACCTTCTTTGCCCCTTCTTCCCTGATGGACCTGCCTGTAAAATGGATAAAGACATCCTCAAGGGATTTTTCCTTTAAGACCATCCTTGTAACAGTGGCGCCGCGCTCTTTTAGCCCCTCTAAAAGCCCCGGCAGGACACTGACGGCATCCTCTACTGAGACGACAAACTCATCATCTCGCGCGGTGCACGAATGAACCATCTCAAGAGAGGTTATCCAGGCCTGGGCCTCCCCGGGTGCTATGCCCAAGAGAGTTAACTCCAGGACGTCTTTACTTGGTATCATGGCCTTAAGGCCGGCCACGGTATCAAGGGCCACAATACCGCCGTTATCAATAATAGCCACGTGGTCGCAGAGCGACTCGGCCTCTTCCATGTAATGCGTGGTAAGGAGCACGGTAAGGCCGGAGCCGGCGCGGAATCTTCTGAGGATATCCCAGACCACGTGACGTGTCTGAGGGTCAAGGCCCAGCGTGGGCTCGTCCAGAATAAGGAGCGAGGGCATATGGACAAGGCCCCGGGCTATCTCAAGTCGGCGGCGCATGCCTCCGGAAAAAGTGGCCACAAGGTCCCCTGCCCGCTGCGTGAGCCCTACGAGTTCCAGGAGCTCGTCTATACGGTCACGCCTCTTCCTGCCCCCCATGCCGTAAAACCTGGCGTAGATATCAAGGACCTCCCGGGCGGTAAGATCAAGGTCCGTGGTCATGGCCTGCGGCACTACGCCGATTTGCCTGCGCACGTCCTTACAGGATTTGACTACGTCAAATCCCGATACAGCGGCGCTGCCCGAAGAGGGCATAATAAGGGTGGAGAGTATCCTTATAAGCGTGGTCTTTCCAGCTCCGTTTGGCCCCAGGAGCCCGAAAAAATCCCCCGCAGGTACAGAGAGGTCCACGTTATCAAGGGCCTTTTTCTTTCCAAAAGTCCTGGTGAGACCTCTTATATCTATAGCAGGGGTCATATAAAAATCCGCGTCAAAGGCTCACCTGTTCTTCTTATTCTCATCGAAAAAAATCCTCACTCTGCTTGTCATGCCGGGCTTCAGCAGGCCATCTGTCCGAAGGAGCCGTACCTTGACCCTGAATGTCTTTATATCATGGCTAACCCTGATAACGTCTTTATGGGTGGCAAACTCCCCCATCTGCCCGATCTCGCTCACCTGGCCCTTAAAAACCCTTTCCGGCAGACCCGCAACAGAGACCTCTGCGCGGGAACCAAGCCTTATCCGCCCGAGCTCTGTCTCGCCTACATCAATTCTGGCCCACATATCGCTCTCGTCGTATATGGTATATATGGCCTTACCCGGCACGCTCATCTCACCTGCCTCAAAGGCCTTGTATGCAACCACGCCCTTTATGGGGCTCTTTAGCTCTGCGTATGCAAGCCTTGCAAGGAGGACCTGCTCCGCAGCCTCATCTTTATTGCGCCTCGCCTCTGCCGCCGAGACAGCCGCAGAAGCCCTCTTCACGGCCACGCGGGCGCTTCGAAGCATTGCCTCCCCGGCCTTGACCCCGGCCCTTGCCGAGGCAAAGGAGGCCGCAGCCGAGTCATACTCCGCCTTTACCCTGTCAAAGTCGCTGCTTGAGACAAAGCCTTTCTTTATAAGTGATGATATTCGCTTAAACTCCTTTTCCGCGTCTATGGCAAGTGATTCTACCCTGGCCGCCTCAGCGCGGGCGGACTCAAGCTCAAAGCCAACTGCCTCTACGGCCACGCGCCTCTTCTCAAGCTCAACATGGGCCTCATTGATGGTCTCCACCGAGGCAGCTACAGTGGCGCGGGCCTCGGCCACAAGGGCTTTTAGCTCCCTGTCATCAAGACGCGCTACAACCTGACCGGCCTTTACAGGGCCGCCCACAGGACAGCATAACCACTCTATAGACTGGGCTATCTTTGGCGAGAGAGCAACTTCCGTGGCCTCTATGGTGCCCGTGCCTCTCATGGAGTTTTTTGCGCTTCCGCCTCCGCTTCCATGAGGCCCGCCAAGATAAAACACTAAACCCAGTACTAAAGCAAGTAATGCAATAACCGGGAGCGCCTTTTTAAGTACCTTCAATACCACACCTCTTTATATTTATTAAGTTAACACCCCACGCGCTGCAATACTGCGGGTCTTCAAGACCATCAAAGATATCATTATTAGCCTTTAATAAATTTAACCATATCAGAATAACAGAAAAAACATCACCCTCCAAAAATTTTTCTTTAACCATTAGAGGCGCCATGAGAGCCTGGACCCGAAAAATCCCCTTATGCCGCCCTTAAGAGGGGCCCTTGACTCAATACATATAAATATAGTATAAGATATTTTCTTCTACTTCCCGGCCTCCTTTTTTGGCGGGTCAAAAAAATATTTTTTCGCAAACCGGCCTCATCCGATGCGGGCGTGATTCAATGGTAGAATGGCAGCTTCCCAAGCTGCACACGTGGGTTCGATTCCCATCGCCCGCTCCACTTACACCTCGATAAGATAAAAAATATCTCACCGTGGCCCTCACCTATGCCTCTGCAGGCCTTGCAATTTGCCGTGATAATGGTATATTTTCTATATACCGGTAAAAAAATAAAAAATACCTGCTCCTCTTACCTCCAACAGGTGAAGACCATGTCGCCGGAGAGCGCAGAAAAACTCAAGAACTACATAGGCGGAAGATGGACAGAGTCAGAAGGCTCTCTCATCAAGGACTGTAACCCTGCCGATAGCAGAGAGGTTATAGCCATGGCCCCGGACTCCACAGAGGCCGAGGTGGATAGCGCAATCACTGCGGCAAGAGAGGCCTTCCCTGCCTGGCGACTTACCCCTGCGCCCGTTAGAGGTGAGATACTCTACCGCGCCGCCGAGTTATTAAAAGAAAATAAAGAGGAACTTGCCGTCCTTGTTACCCGTGAGATGGGAAAAATTATCGCAGAGGGGGGAAGCGATGTACAGGAGGCCATTGATATTGCCTATTACATGGCAGGTGAAGGCAGGCGGCTTACGGGCGAGACCATGCCATCGGAACTGCCATCTAAAGACTGCAAGACCTTTCGTGAACCCGTAGGCGTTTTTGCGCTAATCACTCCGTGGAACTTTCCAACGGCCATACCGGCGTGGAAGATTTTTCCAGCCCTTATTTCCGGCGATACAGTAGTCTTTAAACCATCGAGCTATACCCCTGCCGCCGCCGCCCGTGTTGTGGAGATACTGGCCGAGGCCGGCCTTCCCGCGGGGGTGCTGAACCTTGTCCACGGAGGCGGCGATACTGTTGGTGAGTACCTTGCCACCCATCCCGACCTTGACGGCCTCTCTTTTACTGGCTCTTCTGCCGTGGGAGAGAAACTCGCCCGCTTATGCACAGCCCCGGGCAAGGTCGTATCCTGCGAGATGGGAGGCAAGAATCCCATTATCGTCATGGGAGATGCCAACCTTGAGCTGGCCCTTGAGGGCGTGCTCTGGGGAGGCTTCGGCACAACGGGTCAGAGGTGCACGGCTGCAAGCAGGCTCATTGTCGAGAAAAAAGTCTATGACCAATTTCTTGAGATGTTCATCGCCGCCACGGCCAGACTTAACGTAGGCAACGGACTAAGGCCCGGAACAGACGTAGGCCCCATGATTAACGAGGCGCAGCTAAGTAAGGCCCTCTCATACGTAAAGATTGGCCGGGACGAGGGCGCTGCCCTTGCGCTTGGCGGCTCTATGCTTACCGGCGATGAGCATAAGAATGGCTTTTTCATGGAGCCAACCATATTCAGCGATGTTACGCCCTCAATGCGTATAGCCAGGGAAGAAATTTTTGGCCCCTTTGTCTCAGTAATAAAGGCCGAGTCCCTTGACCATGCCATACAAATAGCCAATAACGTGGAGTACGGCCTCTCATCTGCCATATATACCGGGGATGTTAACTCCTCGGCAAGAGCAGAGCGCGACCTAACGGCAGGTATAGTCTACATAAACGCCCCCACCATAGGTGCAGAGGTGCATCTGCCCTTTGGCGGCACGGGCCGCAGCGGCCTTGGCCACAGGGAGGCCGGAGGGCGAGGAGGGGCTATTGATATGTTCACCAGGCTGAAGGTCGTATACAGAGACTACAGCGGGGCGCTGCAGAAGGCGCAGATAGATTAAGAGATGCAGTTCCCAATGCATCCCCATACGCAGCGGGCCGGAGCAGAGGTAAAAATAAAGATATAAGAGGCAAAGATATTTGCAAAAGGGTTAACCCGGTGATATAATCGCCGGAAAACAATGAGGAGGTCGCCATGAGCTCTCTTAAGTTCACTGGTCGCGAGGTCATAGAGATGGCCCTTAAGATAGAAGAAAACGGTATGAAGTTCTACACCGATGCCTTCAAGGCAGCCAGAGACGAGACTACAAAAAATCTATTCAAAAAACTCGCCATAGAAGAAGGTCACCATATAAAGATATTCTCTGATATGAAGAACCTTGTAAAGGATGAGTACGTAACCGAGGGTTTTGACCCCTACATCACCGAGGCCTCGGAGTACCTGCGCTCCATGGCCGACTCTGAGGTATTCAGCAACCCCGGCGAGGGCGGACAATTTGCAGGAGAGATCAGCAACCCCGGCGAGGTCCTCGACCATGCCATAAACATGGAAAAGGAATCCCTCGTATTTTACGGCGAGTACGAGAAGGTCATAGTGGAAAAAGACAAAGCCGTGCTCACGGCCCTCATTGAGCAGGAGAAAGAGCACCTCCAGACACTTATTGACTTAAGGAAAGAGTACAGCTGAGACCTGGCCATCTAAATAGCCAAGGAGTTGATACTATTATGACTGAATATGTAAAGACCTACAACTGTCCTAACTGCCAAGGGCTTGCAAGCGGCCGTGGCCACCTCTGCCACCCCAGGGCCGAGGCCCTGCCCTTTACCTGTGAGTTCTGCAGTAAATCCGTAGATGACGCCCGCCATGTATGCAGCCCCATGCTTGATAATATCGAATACATCTGTAAAAAATGCGGGAGGCTGGCCGTATACGACACCATGCTCTGCGAGCCGGCTACAGTGGACGCTGACTGACCTTTTTTTACCTCTTCATATCGCAAAAAATTTTTTTTGACTGAGGACATGGGCAGAGGAGGCTGAGTTCTACCTGCTGTGCCTTTCTTTTAGTAAGAACCTGTCACAGACTGAGACAAAGTGGCCCACTCCAAAGGACATCTCAAAAAAGCGAAAAAATTCCTGACCTCGGCCCTTGTCTTCCACACACCCATCAAGGCCGTCTCTGCACATGGCCTTTACGTTCAGTCTTCTGACAAAAAGACCTACATGGACCTCGCCTCAGGCCTTGCTGCCTCCAATATCGGGCACACGCACGTGGAAGTCATCAAGGCCGTTACAGAGCAGGCCAAAAATCTTATCCACTCAGGATGTATCTTTCATTACGACAGCATATTAAACCTTGCCGAAAAACTCGCCTCCATAACCCCCCAGGGCATTGAGAAGTTTTTTTTCTCAAACAGCGGCGCAGAGGCAGTTGAGGGGGCAGTAAAACTGGCCCGCTACACAACGGGCCGTCAGGGGGTCATCTCATTTCTCGGCGGCTTTCACGGCAGGACTTTTGGCGCCATGACACTTACCACTTCCAGCGCCAGATACAGAAAGGCTTACCACCCGCTCCTGCCCGAAGTATACCACGCCCCATATCCATACTGCTTCCGCTGTCCCATGGGCGCTACGCGAAAAAAATGCCGCCTTCAGTGCTTTAGTTACCTTGAGACAATGCTAAAGCGTGAGTTACTGCCAGAAGAGGTAGCCTGCATGATAATCGAGCCCGTACTCGGCGAGGGCGGGTACTGCCCGGCCCCCGTAGAATTTCTCCAAAAATTAAGGGAACTCTGCAGTGAACACGGCATACTTCTTATCTTCGATGAGGTTCAAAGCGGTTTTGGGAGGACGGGAAAGTGGTTCGCAGGAGAGTCCTACGGAGTAAGACCGGATATTATAACCCTGGCCAAGGGCATTGCCTCTGGTTTTCCCCTCTCTGCAGTGGGGGCATCAAAAAAAATAATGTCCAATTGGCCCCCCGGCGCACACGGCACAACCTTTGGCGGCAACCCCGTGGCATGCGCCGCCTCTCTTGCCACTATTAATGTAATCGAAAAACAGGGGCTCCTTCGGAACACGGAGAAACTCGGCAGGATTGCCATTAAAGAGCTTAAAAAAATCGCACGCACCCGGCCCTACATTGGTGATGTACGCGGCATGGGGCTCATGATAGGAGTGGAGTTTATAAAAAAAGACGGCTCTCCCGATAGGTCGCGCCTTAAAAAAATAATGGAGCGCTGCCTTGAAAAAGGTCTTATTTTAATAGAGTGCGGAGTTGACAAAAACGTAGCCCGCCTCATCCCTCCCCTTAACATTACAAAGGCTGAGCTCTTGCAGGCTATCAAGATATTCAAAGAGGCTCTCACTTGATAGCACAAAAAACTTCAAGGCGAACCTACCTCTGTATTGCCGTTGCACTGCTCCTTATCTTTTTCTCGGCATCTCTTGACTTTATCACGGCAGACATTGCCCCTACAGGCATAATCGCCTGGGGTGCAGACATTTTCAGCTTTATCGGTAACGGCGGCTTTCTCATATTGCTATGCCTCATTCTTTTTTTGCTTGGCTGGAGGCTTGGCCGGGACAATCTCAGGCTGGCCGGCAGAGACTCCCTCTACGCGGTGCTTCTCTCAGGCGTTTTGGCGCAGATACTAAAGGCCGTCTTTGAGAGGCCCCGTCCCTCGCATACAGCTGAATATATACTCCATGCCCTCACAAACCCATCGTTCTTTGACCTTACCGGCAGGTTCAACTCCTTTCCTTCGGGACACACTGCAACGGCCTTTGCCGTGGCCGCTGTATTTTCCAGTAAATACCCGCGGCTGCGTGTCCCTGTCTTTGCCACGGCCCTTTTTATCGGCTTAAGCAGGATAGTGCTTGGTTCTCACTATCCGTCCGATGTTGCAGGCGGCGCCGTGCTGGGGCTTGCCGTAGGTGTGCTCCTTATAAAAGGTCTGGATTTAAAGATTGAGAGAAAAAAATGGATCTACGCCGGCCTGACCCTCCTTGTCCTCTCTGTGTGCTTTTTCAAGCTCGGCGGCTACCTTGTCTTTGACGTAGACGAGGCCGTCTTCAGTGAGGCAACACGTGAGATGGTCGTTACCGGCGACGTCATTACCCCCTCATATAACTTTGAACCCCGCTATGATAAACCCATACTCTTTTACTGGGCCATGGCCGGGGCCTTTAAACTATTCGGCGTCTCGGAGTTCTCGGCAAGGTTTCCATCTGCGGCCTTTGGAGCAATGCTCGTCCTTATGACATTTCTATTCGTAAGACGCATGAAATCCTTTAAGGCCGCCCTCTGGTCGAGCCTCGTTCTCTTGCTGAACATCGAGTTCTTTGTATACTCCCACTCCGCTGTAACAGATATGACATTATGTTTTTTTATCTCTGCCGCCCTCTTCTCGGCCTATACGGCAGTTAAGACTGAGAACAAAAAACTCTTCCTCGCTTTCTGGGCCGCTTCTGCCCTGGCCATGCTGACAAAAGGGATAATAGGCCTGCTCTTCCCCTTCTCCATTACCTTCTTGTATTTAATTATCAAAAAAGATTTTTCCTCCGTTAAGAGGCTCCTTAACCCGCGCTATATCCTCTTATTTCTCTTAATCGCCATGCCCTGGTTTCTCCTTGAATATAATGCCCGTGGCTGGGAGTTCATCGACGCCTTTATAATCAAACACCACTTCAAACGCTTTACAGGCGTCATCTCAAGCCACGGAGGGCCGCCATATTTTTATGTACTTATACTCCTCATCGGTTTTTTCCCCTGGGTAACGCATCTCCCCGAGGCACTGTTAAAAGGCATTAAAGGCATAAAAAAAGCCTCTCAAGAAAAGGATATTTATCTATTTGCCTCCATCTGGTTCCTCTTTATCTTTTTCTTCTTCTCCGTCTCCAGGACCAAACTTCCAAACTATATTTTTCCGGCCATCCCGGCCTGCTCCGTCCTTGTAGGCCTGCTTATCTCAAGCCGAATAGAGCGGGGTAACGGAAAAGGTTTTGGCGCTGTGGCCATGGCTGTCCTGGCCCTTATCCTCTCTGCCGCGGCCTTTATCGTGCCCTATCTCAATGTAAAGATGGAGATACCACTTCCCTCTCATCTCTTTCCCGGCCTTGGTGTAATTTTTCTCCTTACAGGTTTCTTTGCCGTACTCTCCATTAAAAACCCCCGTAGGTACACGCCCATTATAGCCGCGGCAACCATAGCACTAATTGTTTTCGCGCGTCTTGTGGCCATACCCCCTGTAAACGCCTTTATGCAGCAGGACCTCTATGAATACGCAAGACACGTGAAAAAGACCGGGGGCACCCTTGCCACATATGAGATAAACCAGCCCTCTATCGCCTTTTACTACGCGGGGACTGAGAAAATACTAAAGCTTGAGGGCAATGCCCTTGAAAATCTGACCCTTGACGGTGGGCAAAAACTTCTTATCATTACAAAAAAAGAGAGGATAAAAGAACTTGAGGACAAAGGGAACTTCAAGGTCATACGGCAGGGACATGACTTCGTGCTTATGAGAAGTAAAACAAACTAAAAAAACCTTCCACTTTCTTTTAAAAAAAAAGATTTTTTAACCGCACGGTCATGCCCCTCTCTTCTAATGTGACAAAATGCATGATATGGGCACACCACCATTAAGAGTCACGGCAAAGAAAACCAACTGGGGATAAGTTCAGCTGCAGTTTACAGGCGAATCGAGGCCGGCATACTTATAAAAAAGAGTGGGGCGGCCTATGAAAAAGGCCGCCCCACGCATGGTTCATGGTCCTACATTGAGAGTGACGGTATCAGAAAACATCGGTGCGTCCTTGAGCCCGTTCATGTTCAAGTCCACATCAAAGTGAAGGGCATAAGAGCCTACAGGTAGTACTTGAGAGAGGATATTACGCGGGCTTAAAGGAAATAGAGGTCCGGCATAGGTAATTACAGGCGTAACCGATGGCCCCCACCCAAAGCCGGGTCTATACCAGTATGTCCCGAAAATAGTCTCTGCCCATACCCACCAGTCAGCGTTATCACCGAGATATATATTCGGGTCAAGGGCCCCGTCAACAGAAACAAGAGTTCCCGTGGACACGGTAATGGGCCCATCCGAACCATTAGCCTTCAAGTCAGGAACAGGGTCTATACCAAGGTAGGTCTGGGCGTTAAAATTATTATAACTAAAAAACTCCCAGTGATTCTTCTCCACAACAGGCACTGTGGCGTTATCGTGGATATTGGTGACGTGATAGGTGTACTGGTTCCAGATTTTCCTGGCCGAAGGCCATTGCTGGGCAGTTCCGTAGACCTCTATGCCCGTATTGGCGCCGGGACGGGCATAGTTATTAAGGGGCGTTACTATCTCTGCAAAGCCGTCATTGTCTACATCAAGAACAATGGGCTGCTCAAGGAGCGTTGCCGAGGGGCCTTTTGCCTCAAAGAGCACCGCACCGTCCGCACCATTTAAGATGCGTAATAAGTCATGGTCGCTGTAGACTATCTCATAGGCCCCGTCTTTATCAAAATCAAAGGCCGTGGCGCCGGCGGCTCCGGAGCTGCTGTCATTTATCGGGACTTTCCACTTGCCTGTGCCATCATGGTTAAAGACCGTGTATGTATCATAGCCGGCTACGCCTATATCAAGGAAGCCGTCTCCATCAAAATCAGCCACAAGGGGAGGCCCTGCCCCGCCTGCGGAAGGTATGGCAACAGGTCCCCATATGGGGGTTCCGTCATAACCCCACATATGTACATTACCCCCAGCCACCGTGACTACCTCGGGGAAGGGCCCCTTGATAAAATTCGCCACCGCGTCCCGGGCCGAGCCGCTGACGGCAGCGGTCCAGTAAATTGTCCCGTCGTTTCTGTATGCAGTATTTCCAGCGATAACCTCGGGTAGACCGTCAAGGTCAAGGTCCGCGGCAAAGGCCGTGTAGCCGCTTCCGGCTGTACCAACCCAGCGCGTACTGCCGTCGTTATTCAAGACCGTTCTTCCGGCGATAATCTCGGGCACGGCGTCATTATCAAGGTCAGCTATGGCAACGGCCCTTCTGTGACCTACATTGGCCTTGCTCGTCCACTTCCATGTGCCGTCGTTCTCAAAGCATACAACTTCGCCAGTCTGTGTTATGGCCACTATCTCCGGCAGGCCGTCATTGTCTATATCCCCTACGGCAAGGTCGGAACCCGCATATGTCCTTAAGGCCGGATCAATAACATTAAAGTACTCAGAACCGTCATTACCGTGAATGGCGCGTAGTATGCCTCCGTCCTGCCAGCCTCTGTCCTGAAAAGCTATGAAGATAACCTCGGGTATTCCGTCACCATCAAGGTCCGCGGCCTCGGGAGACATCATTACCTGAATAAATGTGGGCTCCACAAGACTGCTGTTCCACGTCCACTCAAGGGACGGTACGGGGAAGACCGCCGCCTCCGCCCTTAGAGGGGAAAATACAAATAAAAGAATTAACATAATTGGCGACAACTTTATTAAATCAGGTAATCTCTTCATAGATGTAATCCTCCAGGTTGAATGCCGCATCATAACAGGAATAATAACCTATATATATTTATGCAGGTCAGGAGGCCGTGGTAAAGAAAGGTGAGGAGAATAGACGTTGGGCCACCTGTACTCACGGAAAGGCACAATTCTGAGATTAAAAGAGAAAAGAACCGCCTCTAAAAAAAGCAAGAAGAGTACGTCCATATTGGTTGGTGTGTAGCCTATAGTACTCCAAAGCAAAAAAAATGTCAATACTCTCCACTTTCTTTTAGAAAAAAGATTTTTTAAACTGTACGGCAGCGTCCCTGTCTTCTAATGTGACAAAATGCATGATATGGGCTCACCACTATTAAGAGTCACGGCAAAGAAAACCAGGAGGGGAATACAATTCTTGCCTCTTAAAACTCACCATGCGCCCACGTTACTTTGAGGGGGACTCTTCCTTGATTTTAAGCTCTAATAAGGCTATCCTCAGACTATGAGAAAAAAAATCATAATCATGGGCGCCGCTGGAAGAGATTTTCATAACTTCAACATGCTCTTCAGAGGTAACCCCGCCTACGAGGTGACGGCCTTTACTGCAGCGCAGATTCCCTTTATAGAAAAAAGAACCTACCCGGCTGAACTTGCCGGAACCCTCTACCCCGAAGGCATCTCCATATACCCCGAAGAAAAACTCTCTGAACTTATAAAAAAATACTCAGTAGATGAGGTTCTCTTCTCATACAGCGACATCTCTTATAAAGACCTTATGCAGAAGGCCGCCCTTGTAAACTCACTTGGTGCGGATTTTGTCCTTCCCGGCGCAGAAAAGTCCATGCTCACCTCAAGACTTCCACTTATATCCATATGCGCCGTAAGAACGGGCTGCGGCAAGAGCGCCCTGACCCGCTACATAGCCGCCCTTATCAGGGAGGCCGGGCTACGTCCCGTAGCCATACGCCACCCCATGCCATACGGAGAACTCAGCCGTGAGAGAAGCGTGCAGAGATTTGCCAGACTTTCCGATATAAAAGCTCAAAAATGCACCATAGAGGAGATGGAGGAGTACGAGCCCCTTGTTGAGGCCGGTTTCATAGTCTACGCCGGCATAGACTACCGGGCCATACTGGAAAAGGCCGAGGCAGAGGCCGATGTAATAATCTGGGACGGCGGCAATAATGATACGCCTTTTTACAAACCCCGCCTTGAGATTACCGTGGCAGACCCGCTGCGCCCGGGAGATGAACGGGCCTACTACCCGGGTGAGATAAACGTGCGGCGCGCCCACGTTGTAATCATTAACAAGGCCCGCTCCGCAGATGAGGCCGCCACTGGAGCCGTGGAAAAGAGCGTAGAAGAGATTAACCCAAAGGCCATGATTATAAGAACTGCCTTTAAGATAGATGTAGAGGCAGGGCAAGAAGATGAGCAAGAGAAAGAAGAAAAACTTCCAGGAGGTAAAAAAGTCCTTGTAATAGAGGACGGCCCAACGTTGACGCACGGGGGAATGGGGTTTGGCGCGGGCATGGCGGCCTCAAAAAAATACGGATGGCTCCCTGTTGACCCTCGCCCCTATGCCAGCGGCTCTATAAAAGAAACCTTTGAAAAATACCCGCGTATCAGGAACCTCCTGCCTGCCCTGGGTTACTCCGAGGCACAGGTCCGGGACCTTGCCGGGACCATAAAGGCCACGCCATGCGATGCAGTGCTTATCGCCACCCCCATAGATCTCGCGAGGATTATTCATATAGAAAAACCAACGCTACGCGTCACATACGATATTGATGATTTTGAGGAGCGCGGCCTCCGGGCCCTTATCAATGAATTTCTTGCTTCCCATGTAGAGGCAGCGCCATGAAGGGTTTTACGAGCTATCTTGCCCATAGATACATTGCCGGAACCGAGCGCAAGGACGCCGTCAAGGTCTGCCGGAAACTTAACAAACTTGGTCTATCGGCTACCATTGACGTCCTTGGCGAAGGTGTAACCGATAAGGAGCAGGCCCGCGCCGCAGTTGCCGAATACCTCTCCCTCCTTGAGGATATACAGAGCACCGGCATTGATGCCTCCATATCCCTGAAACTTACTCACCTTGGCCTTGATATCTCGCGGGAAGTAACGGAAAAAAACCTCAGTACAATCCTGAAAAAAGCGCAGGTGCTGAATAACTTTGTACGCTTTGATATGGAGCGCTCAAAATACACGGAAGATACCGTAAATATTTTCCTGAAACTACATGAGGATTTTCCAAGAACCGGTCTGGCCATTCAGAGCGCCCTTGTAAGGAGTCCTGAGGATATTGATAGGCTTATAAAAGTCGGCGCCCCTCTGCGCCTTGTTAAGGGGGCGTACCTGGAGCCGCCGGGCATCGGGTTTCAGGAAAAAAAACTCGTTGACATCAATTACATCAACCTAATGAAGAAGCTTCTCCTTGCCGGCCATGGCACAGCCATAGCCACCCACGATGAGGTAATAATCAACGAGGCCAGGGCCTTTGCACGGGAGAACAATATCAGCCGTGAGAACTTTGAGTTCCAGATGCTTCTTGGCATAAAACGCAGTCTACAGGTGGCCCTTGCTGAGGAGGGTTTTAAGGTACGGATCTACGTTCCCTACGGAAAAGACTGGATGGCCTATGTGCTCCGGCGTCTTAAGGAGAGAAAAGAGAATATATACTTTGTGGTAAGAAACCTGCTGGACTAAATCCGCCTCAAAAAGAGACCTCTGCAGGCAGGCCCATGGCTTAGCTGGAGCCGCAGTCTTCAGGTGAGCCTTTTATCTTAAGTATGGTGTGAAGGAGGGCGGGTTTTACAACGGCAAGGTTTTCCCGCACGGCGCGGGGACTTCCCGGAAGGTTTATTATTAGTGACTCGCCTCTTACCCCGCAGAGGGCCCGTGATATCATTGCATAGGGCGTCTTTTTCAGGCTCTCGGCGCGCATGGCCTCGCTCATGCCCGGCAGTTCTCTCTCAAGGACGGCCCTTGTTGCCTCAGGGGTAACATCCCTTGGCGTAACACCGGTTCCGCCTGTGGTAATGACAAGGTCCATTGCCATGTTATCTACATAATCAATGAGTTTCGCGCTTATAACAGGGACCTCGTCAGGGACGATATCGCGGGCCGCAATCTCAACGGGCAGGTCTGCAATCATGGCCGCAATCTCGCCGCCGCTCTTATCATCTCTCTCTCCACGGGAACCTTTGTCGCTTATGGTGAGGATGGCAGCTCTTATGGTGGTCTTATTCTCCATCTTCAGGGCGTATCCGTAACCCAGACATCACCACCGGCCGTAGTCTCGCTCTTCCATATGGGGGTGGTGCGCTTCAGCTCGGTAATGGCCCACTCGCAGGCCATATAGGCGTCATTTCTATGGGCCGAGGCCGCCACAATAAGGACAATATCCTCGCCAATATCTATGTGGCCTACTCTATGAACTATGGCCATCTCTATGATATTAAAGTTCTCCAGGGCACGCTTTCGTATATCAGTGAGTTTTTTCTCGGCCATGCCGGGGTAGTGCTCAAAATCAAGCCCCATAATATTCACGCCTTTGGAGAGGTCTCTGGCCGTGCCTGTAAAACTAACAAGGGCGCCTATGCCTTTTGAGGCTTTTTTAACCTCACGCTGCATATCGTCAATGGAAAAAGGGGCCTCCTGAATAGTTACAAGTTCTCTCATGTTTATTCCTTAACAAGTTGTTTTAAAAAGAGATTAACCGCCTGAAAATGGCGGCAAAAGCCCCACTATATCGCCGTCAGCCACAAGCTCGTCATCGCGGGCAAACTCCTCATTTACAGATACGAGGACTGAACGCCCGCCAAGAACTTCACCAAGTGCGGGCATGTCCCGCGAAAGCAGCTGCTTAAGCTCCAGCACTGTAATGGGCTCAGTAAGGGCGTACTCCTTACTGGCTGTGCCGGAGAGCTTTCTGAGCATGGCAAAAAACCTTACCTCTATCATATGGTAATAGAATCTCCCTATGCCTGGCATTATGAGGCATTAAAGAACATTGGGCAACGGGCAAAAACATTTTTTTTACAAAAGAGCAGAAAAAAGGGGGGAGGAGAATTCCTTTACCCCTTTACTTCACCTTGTGGTCAAAGGTCCTGTCAAGATTAATGATATCACGTCTTGCGGCCTTTGCAAAGAGTGCGGTAAAGGAATCTCCATCAGCGGGGAATTGGGCGGAGCCATAGTAGGCTTGAAGGTTTTCTTCGAGGAAGGATTTGTTGAGGAGGGGTGTGTCTTTGATGGCGTTAATGACGGCCTCAAGAACGCGCGTCACATCGCCGCCAGTCTGTGGGTAAATCAACCCAAATACATCGTCACTAAGGCGTACTACGAAATCAAAGTTTCTCGTCTCATCATTTATAATATTAAAAAACTTTGTAGAGACTGCCTTCATCTTATTCTGCGAAATACTATCGGGGCCCACAATGCGAAGGGTTGAGAGGATAAACTGCTTGTCCTGCCTCCTCGCCCTGTTAAGCTCTTCATCTACCTTTATCTCAAGGGCGTCCATTGGGGCAGGCTCACGGGTCTTTTTCTCATCATCTCCTGCGGCAGAAGGGTCCCTGAATATGGTTACAGCAAGGGCCCTCTCGGCAAAGAGCAGAAACCTCTGAAGAATATTGGAATCCTCATCAGAGAAGGCTCCGGAGTACATTGTCTCCTCGTAAGTCCTGTGAAAGAGCGTCAGTACGCCCTTTATCTCGCCGTCTATATGAAGCGGCACGGACAATACGCATTTAATACCTGGTGATGCCGCCTCGGAGAACTCCCGTGAGACGGGTTCATTCTTGCGCAGCACCTCAAGGACAGTCTCTTTCTCGATATAATGAAACTCCTGCCTGAGGCCAGACTCTTCAAGACCATAAGAGGCCGCTGTCTGATAGCGCCTGTCTTCCTGCTCAAGGCGCAGCAAAGCTCCGTCCGCGGCAAGGGCATCAGCGGCTTTTCTGGCTATCAACCGTGTAAGCTTCAGATGATCGGTCTCGGTAATGAGATCAAGACCAAAGTCGTCTATACTTGATATCTTCTTTTCCCTGCGGCTCTCCCGATCAGTATCCATGGACCTGTAGACGCTCTGCGCAACAAGGCTTCTGATGTCTTTCAGGAAAGACTCATGGTATTTGGAGAGCCCATTCCGGGATACCACCTGACCGCTCAGTGTGCCGACAAAGTGGTCGTTACAGACCATTGGAAGTGAGATATAGAGTTTTTTCTCTGCATCCTCCTCGGTTCTATCAACGAGAAAGACGTCTTTTTTCGTGTCCATGGCAAAGCCCTCAATACCGTGGCTCTGCCTGATGCCGCCAAAGAGACCGAGCCCTCCGGTGCCGCCGGTGCTTGAGGCCTTGAGGATGAGGCTCTTTGTCTTCTCATTATAGAGATAAAGCAGGCATGTCAGTCCCGGCACCTCTCCGGCTATCTTCTTTACTATAGAGGTATAGTCTTTCTCGCCGGGCGTATCCGAGGGCATCATTCCCTCCATCTCTTTCCAGAAAGAAAATTTTGCCGCCTCTGAACGAATCCCCTCGTACTCCAGGGATTTATATATAACCTCTGATGATAGCGCGGCAAAGCCGGAAAAGAATGCAAGGTCCTCTTTAGAGTACAGGGACGGTGACTCGCTGGAGCTTACGTTTATCACCCCGATTACCTTGTTATCTACCTTAAGGGGCACACTCATGGCGCTCTTTGCGTCGTTCCTGTCCATTGGTCTTATATATTCACCCGGGTCGGCCTTGCCTGAGATGATAACTGCCTTGCCTTTCTGGGCTACATACCCCGAGACGCCCGAACCAAGGGTGACGCGTATCTTTCTTATAACCTCCTCATCCATGCCGCTTGCCGCCTCAACCCGGAGGTTGTTCTCGGCCTCATTCACGAGCATTATGGAGGCGCGCTGGGCACCGGTAAACTCTACTACAAGCTTTAATATTACAGATGTAAGCTCTTTTCTGTCAGTTATGAGGCACAGAGAGTTGACTATCTCTCTAAGAGAGGTAAATATAGCGCCCTTGTTGCCTCCCTCCAACCCTTCCTCAAAGGAAGCGCGCACCTCCCAGAGGAGCCTCGCGCTTAAGGGGCCGAATTTGTCCATCTCTATAAAATGAGGGGAGCTCAGGAACTCCGAGCTGCTGCTATCCTGCACGGCGTCTATGATGGTATTCACATAGGTGTCGCGCTTTATATCCTCAAGGTCAGAGGTAGTCTTGATATTCAGCCGCGGCGAGAGCCTGTATCCCAGCTCATTAAGCTTGAATATCATGGCGTCACTGTTGCTGTCGGCTATTATCCTAAGATCAGTATCACTATCGGCAAGAAGTATGGGCAGAAGCCTCAAAGCCTCTTTGTTTGCCCCTATGATAGCTACATGCTTCTTGCCCATATCTATATCCTCTCCAGTATATCGAGCTTAAGCAGTTTATTAATAAGGCTTACCGAGTCATCGGCGTAATCCATAAAGTCTGTCTCATCAATCTCTCTGGGCATGGTGCTTCCCTTCTTATCAAGGGCGGCGGCAGAGGTCTCTTCATCTATTGAGCGTTCCGGCGAAATAGCATCCGGTTCCACCTCGAACTCGCCGTCATGCCAGGACATAAGCTCACTGAGGGCCTCCTGGCCTGTCTTGTCCCTGTAAAGTGCATGAACCACAGCGCCCTCGCTGATATAGATATGACCAAAACCAAGAGGCGAGGTGAGATGTACGGCCGCCGTCCTGTGCTCGGCTACAAATATCTCCAGAATATCCCTTGGTCTTATATCAGCCAGTCTACCCTTTACGCTCATTTGCTCCTCTTGGATTTAATATTGAAAATTCCAGTGTTATTTAAGGAACACCCCTATATTGCAGCCCATGTGCTTAAGATAACGCAAAAGGCGTGCCAAAATATAACCTCTTAATTTATATATATTTTTTTTGAAAGGTGTCAGAAAGAAAACGCACTTTTTTCATAGTTCTGTAACTTTTGTCATTTCATGCGCAAGAGTCAACCCGCAAGGCGGCATTAAGGCTATGGCTCTTGCAGTCTCCGAGGGTTTCATGGAAATCCTCGAAAAATCGGAAAAAAGGAGGAGGAGAAGAAGAAAAAAAAGAAGTAGAAAAGGAGAAAAAAGGCAGGGCCGCTATTACTCTCTAATCTGGCCCTCGCCATATACTATAAACTTACTCGTGGTCAGCCCTTCAAGGCCCATAGGGCCAAAGGCGTGTATCTTGGTAGTGGATATGCCAATTTCAGCGCCAAGACCAAGCTCAAAACCGTCTGAAAACCTCGTAGAGGCATTAACCATTACCGTAGAGGAGTTCACTTCCCTTAAGAACCTCTGGGCGTTGGCATAGTTCTCGGTGACAATAGACTCGGTATGCAGAGAGCCGTATTTTTCTATATGAGAGACAGCCCCTGAAAAACTCTCTACAACCCTGACGGCAAGGGTAAGGTCAAGGTACTCTGTGGACCAGTCTTCTTCAGAGGCCTCTTTGATACTACCGCCAAGAATAAGGCATGTCTCAGCGCAGCCCCGCAGTTCCACACCTGCCTCAGTAACCCTCTTGTAAAAAGAGGGCAGAAACTCCGCGGCTACGGCCTTATGGACAAGCAGGGTCTCCATGGCGTTGCAGACCCCGGGACGGGCTGTCTTGGCATTAAAGGCTATATCTGATGCCATCTCCATATCAGCGAACTCGTCAACAAAGACATGGCAGACGCCCTTGTAGTGCTTTATAACGGGTATTTTTGAGTTCTCAACGACAAAGCGTATAAGCCCCTCTCCGCCGCGGGGGATTATAACGTCTATATAGTCTTCGAGCTTGAGCATCTCAAGGACTGCCTCTCTATCAGTAGTGGCTACTACCTGAATGGCCTCCGCCGGCACCCCTTCCCTCTCGCAGGCCTCATGCAGGGCCTTTGCCACGGCAAGGTTTGAGTGTATGGCCTCGGAGCCGCCGCGAAGCACAACGGCGTTGCCTGATTTCAGGCATAGCGCCGCGGCGTCACAGGTCACATTGGGCCTTGACTCGTAAATAATGCCCACTACTCCAAGAGGGATGCGCTGCTTGCCGACAAGAAGCCCGTTGGGCCTCTTCCACATCCCCGTAACCTCTCCCACGGGGTCAGGCAGGGCCGCAACCTCGCGAAGCCCCTGGGCCATGGAGGTCAGGACCTTCTCTGAGAGCCTCAGCCTGTCTATCATGGCATCGGTAAGCCCCTTTTCCTTTCCCGCTGCAAGGTCTTTCTCATTCTCGGCCTGAAGAAAGGCGGTATTTTTTTCAATGCCCTCGGCCATGGCCAGAAGCACGTTGTTTTTTACTCTTGTAGAGAGCCTTGCCACAATGCGGCCTGCGTCTCTGGCCCTCTTGCCAAGCTCAGTCAACTCTTCACTCAAACTCATGGGCGCTCTCCCATCTTTATTATTTCATTTTTCCGACTATTATAACACAACAAGGTTATCCCTGTGAATAACCTCATCGTAGACCTTATAACCGAGTCTGTCCTCAATCTCACGGCTCTTGAGACCCTTGATGCGTCTTATCTCATCAGAGCTGTAATTGGTAAGCCCTCTTGCGAACTCCATTCCACCGGCGTCCACGCAGTGTATGACCTCGCCTGTCTCAAATACACCGTCCACGTCCATAATGCCTGACGGCAGCAGGCTTTTTTTGCCTTTTAAAAGGGCCTTTCTCGCCCCTTCATCAACTGTGACCCTGCCCGTGGGCCGCGACGAGAAGGCTATCCAGTGTTTTCTGCTCGTAAGACTCTGCCGGGCAGGCAGAAAGAGCGTACCCGGCCCATCTCCAGCAAAAATACTCTTCAGCACATCTTTATTAAGACCGCTGGCAATGATAGTGGCTACGCCAAAGTGCGCGGCCATCTTCGCCGCTTCTGTCTTGGTCCTCATGCCGCCAGAGCCCAGAGGACCTGCCGCCTCTCCGGCAGATTCCGGCAGACGCTGGTCCACGTCACGTACTATGGGTATCCTCCGGGCCCTGGAATCCACCCTGGGGTCTCTATCATACAAGCCGTCGGTATCTGTAAGTATAATAAGGAGATCGGCATTTACAAGATTGGTAACAAGGGCCGAGAGCTCGTCATTATCGCCGAGCTTTATCTCTTCAGTGGCAACAGTATCGTTCTCGTTTATTACGGGAACAAGGCCCATCTTAAGGAGGGTAAGCACGGTATTTCGGGCGTTTAGGAACCTCTTGCGGTCTGAGAGACCATCATGAGTAAGAAGAACCTGCCCCATACGGAGATTTTCTTTTTCAAAGGCGCTCTGGTACCTGAACATGAGGCAGAGCTGACCCGTCGAGGCTACGGCCTGCGTCTCCGGTATGGTAGCCGGTCTCTTCGTCATGCCAAGGGCCTTCATGCCAAGGGCAACAGCGCCGCTGCTAACGATAACCACTTCCCTGCCCCCGGCCCTGAGGTCATTAACATCAGAGGCAATCCTATGAAATATATGACTATCACCGGCAAGAACAGCGCTGCCTATCTTGATTACAAGACGCTTTGCACCCTTAACGAGCTTTTCCACAGTAAAATACCCTTTTTTTCTCTCTCTGAAGACGAGGCCTTGCCTAAGAGCCCTCTACTGCAAGCCTCTTAATCCTATCAAGTTCAAAGCCTACGAACTTTACAAGCTCCTCAAGACCGCGGCCTGTTACGGCTGATATTGAAAAGACCTTTATACCTGAAGCACGGAAAAAACGCAAGAGCTCCTCCTCGCGCTCTTCTGTGCCTGTAATATCCGTCTTATTAAGGACAACGACCTGCGGCCTCTCGGCAAGGGCCTTGTTAAAGGCCTTTAACTCCTTATTTATCATAAGAAAATCGTCTTTTGGGTCCCTCCCGGTAAAGGGAGATATGTCTATTAGATGCAGCAGAAAGCTCGTCCTCTCCACATGCTTAAGAAATGCTATGCCAAGACCCTTGCCGCTATGGGCCCCCTCTACAAGGCCCGGAATGTCCACTATGACGAACTCTGAAAAATTGTCTTTTTTCACCACGCCAAGCTTTGGCGTCAGTGTGGTAAAGGGATAATCAGCGATACGCGGTTTTGCCGCCGAGATGCGCGATATGAGCGTGGATTTACCGGCATTGGGCAGGCCTATGATGGCAACATCGGCAAGGAGCTTCAGCTCAAGCCTTATCTCCTTTTCCTCGCCCTCCTCGCCGGGCTGGGCGAATTTCGGGGCCTGCTGCCTTGAACTCTTGAAATGGGCGTTACCCTTGCCGCCGCGCCCGCCCTCAAGAAGGCGTACCTCATCATTGAGCTCAGTAATATCGGCAATAAGCGCGCCCGAGGCCTCGTCTAATATCAATGTGCCCCGCGGCACCTTTATTATGATGTCCTCGCCCTTTTTGCCGGATTTATTGGCCCCCATGCCGCTCTTTCCGGAATCAGCCACGTAACTGCGCTTGTAGCGAAAGTCCATAAGGCTCGCGAGGTTGGCATCAGCGCGGAAAATAACTGCGCCGCCGTGCCCGCCGTCACCGCCGTCAGGGCCGCCGCGGGGGATGTATTTCTCGCGGCGAAAACTCACGCAGCCGCTTCCACCATCCCCGGAACGTATTGTGATTAAAGCCTCGTCTATAAACCTCATCTAAGAAAGACCTCCCCCTCCTTTCTTTTGGAAAAAAGAAAGGAGGACAAAGAAAACCAACGGGGGAATAAGCTTAATACCTTTAAATATACACCTTGCTCCCACAATACTTTTGAAAAAAAAATTTTGATTTGGGTGCTCCATTCCTCTGCTTTTGCGAGGTCTTAAGCAAGGTAGAGGACGAATTACTACTCAAAAAGCTAATGCAAAGAAAACCAACGGGGAAACAGCTTAATACCTATAAATATACACCTTGCTCCCACGATACATAAAAAAAAAGGGCGGAATTTTAAGAGGTTAAGTCGCCCTCTTACTCCGCCCTGCTTTGTTATGATACTCCCCTTAGGACGCCCCTATTGGGCGGCGGGGACGATATTTACAAATTTTCTCTTGCCCTTATCCTCGAACTGCACAACACCGTTAACACGCGCGAAAATGGTATAGTCTCTGCCCATACCAACGTTCTCGCCGGGATGTACCCTTGTGCCAAGCTGTCTTATAATTATAGAGCCGGCGGGAACCGTCTGACCGGAGAAGCACTTTACGCCTCTTCTCTGCCCGTTACTGTCTCTGCCGTTTCTTGAGCTTCCGCCCGCTTTTTTATGAGCCACCTCTGCAGCCTCCTCGTATTAGTACTTTATTTCCTGTATCTTTAAGCCAGTGTAATCCTGTCTGTGGCCCTGTTTTTTCTTATAGCCTTTCCTGCGTTTCTTCTTGAAAACTATGACTTTTTTGCTCCTTCCGTGCTCCGTAATCTCGGCCTTTACGCTGGCCCCTTCCACGGTAGGCGTGCCGAGCTTAATATCAGCGCCCTCTCCTACGGAGAGAACTTCGTCGAGGTTTATAGAGGCGCCTACCTCTCCTGCGAGTTTTTCAACCATCAGGATATCGCCCTCTGTAACTGCATACTGTTTGCCGCCTGTCTTTACTACCGCTTTCATGGTTATGCCTCCGTTATTATTGGAATTTTATATATTATTTCATTTAAAGGGGGGTGTCAAGGTGTTTTTAGAGTTTTTATGTATTAGCGGGCCGGCGAAGGTGATCCCAAAGAGGATGCGACGGCAAATAAAATTAAAGCATGGGAATCAAGTATGGTCTCCCCTTAACTTGTTTTTTTCTCAGTATCGAGGAAACCATACCTGGTGGTCTGTTGTCTTGCTCTTATTCAAAAAATATCTTTAGCTCACCAGCTCACCGCCCCATCTACTGTCCGGCATAAGGCTTTGGAAGACGTATCCATATGGGCATATGGTCGCTTACGTCGTTCTCGAATTTTTCATAAAGAGCCTTTTGCTGATTATCTGATATATCCATAAGGGGTTTACCATGAAGCGCCTCGGAAAAGAGATCTACGAAGTTGAATACACCAAAGTCAAAGCCGCCCGCCGTCCCACCGGCAGTATCGTTCTCCTTATCAAGAGGCAAGCGCTTGTCGTGTGAGAAAAGGCCGATCTGGTCGTAGGTCTGATTAAGGCGCGCGTTGCTGCGAAAGACCTCTTCTTGCCCCTTATGCACATCCAGGAAAGGAAAATTCACCTTCGCGGCCTTCAGGCTCTTGAAAATCGTCTTATTAAGATCCATTATCTTCGCTCTAATCTCATCGCGCCTTGCATCAACTTCCTCAAAATCAAGGTTCATGTCTCCAAGGAGAATGATGTTCTTGTGATAGAGCCTGTCCCTCTGCTTAGCCCTTGAGATTATCCACTCTATCAAGGCATCGAACTCCATCCTGCGCTCCTGTTTTTGCTTGCTTGCATCACCGTAAAGCAGATGGGCATTTACTGCAAGAAGCTCATATGGAAGGGCCCCGTCAAAACCCGGAATACGAAAAGAGACACAATACGGGGTGCGTATGAAGGTCACAAAATTGCTGAGCACAAAGGGAGGCTTCTCGGGTTTATCACCATGCTTGCCCCCGTCCTTCCAGGCACTCACCTTCTTCTCCCAGGCAGTGATTGCCAATGCGTATTTTTTAAAATCTTTGGAGAAATCTACACGGTTATCAAAGAGCTTGCCAATTACGGCGCTTCGGTCATAGGAAATATCAGATGCCACTTCTGTGCGCTCAATCGTCGGCCAATGAAAAATAAAAGCAAGGCGTTCAACCATGGCAGTTGCGCCTGGCACACCACCTGTTATATCGGAGCAAACCATGCCGTAATTACCGCCCATGAGCCCCTTTAAGTAATTAATCCCTTCCAGATTATCCTGAACTTCCTGTACTGCGATAAGGTCACAACGCTGGCAGAACCTCTTTAAAAATTCCCAGGACTGATTTGAACGTTTTTTTACCTTGCCAAGTTTTCGTATATTGAAGGAGGCCATAACAACTGAGTCCGCCCGTTGCTGTGGCAATCCAAAGCGAGCATGGTGCTCATCGAGAAACGCCAGAACCTTATCCCACTCTGCTCCTGTAAACCTGGCCATATGCTATCCTCCCTTTTAAGGTCTTAGCCTCTTACAATATAGACGCAAACAAAAAAAGAGGGGGCAAGATCGCCCCCTCCCCTGAAGTATGAACTACTTCTTATAACCACACTTTATAACCACACGATTATCTCGGCAGGATATTTTTTCCCTTCCCGGCTTTTGGATCGGCATCGGGTTTGTGCATCAGCACCGTTATGGCCCCGCGAAGCGCGGCGCTCATGGTGTGGTCCACAATGGCGTTATTTGTGGGACGGTCCTTCGGTGATACGATATCGAATATATCCGCCGTGGCAACGGCAACATTATAGGTCTGTACATCATAGAGGATATTCTTCGGACTGCCGTTAATATAAATACGGTCCCAGATACCGGCAATGGGATGGAAGGCCACGGGCATATTTATATTGGCGTTCACAAAGTAGATACGCACCCGCTCGCCCGGCTTGGCCTCAAGTACCAGCGAGGCGTCCGGGTCATGTACGGGGTCATAGTGGAATATCTTGCCGTTGATGAGGGCGTTGGTCCAGCCCTTGTTCTCAAGCATGGCCTTGTAGTCACCGGCATCAGGAAAAAACTGCTGCTGGATCAATACATACTCACGGTCAGGTTTTGGAAATATATCACTGTAGCCCGCTATGGGGTCTACGATAATAAGCCCGTACATGCCGCGGGCAATGTGCTGCACCATGGGGTTGGCGCCGCAGTGATACATGAAGACGCCCGCGCGTTTGGCCGTGAACTTGAATTCCTTTGTCTCGCCGGGCTTAACAGGAGCAAACTCATCGAGAACATCCACCTCGGCTGAGTGAAAATCCATTGAGTGGCTCTCCTTATTCTTCTTGGGGTTAACGAGCTTAAACTCAACTATATCCCCCTGTGTAACCCGCACCACAGGCCCGGGAACAGTGCCGTCAAAGGTCCAGGCCGGATACTCCGTGCCTTTGTTATCAATAACAACATTTGTCTCCCTGGCAACCATGGTCACTTTGACTCTCTTTGCCATAACGTCCTGCGCCGCTAAGACCAAAATAGCCGTTACCAGCGCGGCAATACCCATGCTCGCGAAACTCACACCCTTTGTTTTCAGCACAACTTACCTCCTTACCACAAATTAAATTAGATTAGATTACTTAAAAAAACCTCTCATCATAAAAAAACAAGACCGCAGTACTCAAGACACACTGCCATGCTCACACTTGCACAAGGTGCGTAGATACTTCACCAATTCCTTTATCTCCTCATCAGTAAAGGTGCCTTTCCACGGAGGCATGAGCACCGACTTGCTAACGGCCTGCCCGCCCTCCTTGATGGCCTTAAAAAGGTCCTCGTCAGAACGCGAGGACATGTTCTTGGCATCGGTATGGTCCCGCGGCTGTACGGACATATCACGTATATTAAGACCCTTGCCGTCGCCGTTCCTTCCGTGGCATTGCACACAGTAGGCTCTGTAATTATCTTCTCCGCGCTCCCCGGCCAGGACACTACCTGTGGAAAAGACCATTGAGACTAAGAGCAATATGAGAAAAGAGAAACCACACGGGATTTTCATTCAAAGGTCTCCTTGCTTAGCCCCCGAAAATAATGGACGAATTTCTGCAGGTCTTTCTCGCGTATATATTTACTGGGCATAACTGTTTTTGGGTCCCAGGCCTTGGGGTCACGCATGTAACTAATCATGTAGTTCTCTTGAAGACGTTTTGCTGCCGTATAGACCTCCGGCGCGGAATAACCGCCATAGCCCGGCTCTATCTGATGGCAGGCAATGCAGCCCCGGAATTTATCAAAGAGCATCTCGCCCATGGACATTGATATT